>DCIC01000081.1:17247-38655 GCA_002315825.1 Bacteroidales bacterium UBA1736
CGGCCGGGACCTGAACAAACATCGTATTCCAGTCGCTCATTGAGCCGTTCCACAGGCCCGGAAGTTCCAGAGCTTTCAACTCTCTGCCTTGATAGCTCTTCTGGCTGATAAAACCCGTATTGGGGTCCACATATTTGAGCAGGTCAAACTTTTCACCCTTATAATTTCTAAGGCAGCATACCACATCCACGGGATTGAAATGAGTGGAAGATGCGAGAACTGCAGCCAGGCGGGGATTGCTGCTGTCAATCTGTGTACTCTCAAGAATCTGAAGGGAAGTGGAAGAATCTGCTTCTCTAATAATGAATGGTCCGCCTCCCGGCTCGCCGCTGTTGCGAACCATCCCGCAGACTCTGATAGGTCTGTCGAGCTTTTCCCTGAGAGTTCGGGGAGAATGGTCCGGCAAAGAAATGCAAAGAGTATCGGACAGGAAAGAAGCTATGCGAGCGCACAATTCTTCTGAAGGATCCGCCTCCTGATCAAGTTGGCGAAGAAAAGAAAAGATCTTATCGCGCAGCTTCAGGCAGCACCCCATCAAGACCATCTTGTATCTTGAAGTCAAAGGCAGAAGGCTCTCCAAAGCGACATTATCAATATTCTTGATACTTACAATCTCCTCATCGAGAGAGTTAAGATTATATATAAGTGCACCGTGGCCCGCGGGTCTTCGCAAAACCGTCCCGTCATCAGTGACAAAGGGCTCGTTATTCAAATCGACGGCCACAGTATTGGTGGCAGGATCCTGATAGGTAAAACTGATATTGTATTTTACCGAGTACCTTTCTTCATAGGCAACCTTGACTTGCTGCAATACAGTGTTGAAAAGAGGAAGGTGATCCTGGGAAATCGTGAAATAAAGCCTGACAGTACCGTCAGAATTTCTCATATAGCTCTGTCCCTCAACGAGATGTTCCGCAAAAGCCGTCCTGAGTTCGCCCCCGGGATACTTATGAAACAGCAGCACCCCTTTGGGCTTGCTCCCATATCCAAGACCCTCCTGGGTAAGGAGTTGTCTTGCGGGATTCTTACCGTCAAACACTTCCGGATCATAAAACGCGAATTTGCGGATATTGTCCGAGAGCACCCTCACGGCCTCATTGGGTGTTTCCATTCCTGCAAAAATATCTTTAAACATTCGGGACGCTGCCCCAGATGCCGGAACAAACTTGCATTTCCCCTTCACTTCCGCATTTTCGGCATATTGAATCGCTTCATCCTCTTCTGCAGACGACAGACAGGCAATCCCCCGCCCGGGTGTAGCCGCGGCAACGATATCAAGAGAAGGAAAACCGGTACGGAATCTCTCTATTTCAGAAACAGTCTTGCTATCCATATTTCAATCTACGAAAAACTCTCTTCGGTACTTATACTCTGTACGAATCCTCTCAAAGCTTCCGGGAGTCATTCTGAACATAAAATCATCAGTGAAAATGGGATAGTTGTACTGAATGATAGAAGCTATCTCACCTTGTGACAGTCCCTTGAGATCCAGCTTTATAGCCCTTAATTCCTCAATCTCGGTAGCGGGGAAGAACTTGAAAAGAGGAGGAATATCAAAAAATCTGGCAATAGCCTGAACAGATGCCGCAGTACCATTCTGTTTTCCCTGATAAGAATATCCCGCGATATGAGGGGTGGCAATATCCACTTTTTCCATCAGGATAGGATTGATATTGGGCTCGTTATTCCAAGTATCGATAATGACAGGACCAAGTTTGGGAAAGGCTTCCATAAGCGCATCATCATTGACAACCTCTCCCCTGCAGGCATTGATAAAAAAAGCGCCCGGCTTTATCTGTGCAAAAAAGTCCTTGTCCGCCATACCTTTAGTACAGTCATCCAGAGGAACGTGAAGAGTGACGATATCGGAATTGGCAAGCAACTCTTCCCGAGTCACAAAGGCCTGAGAGCCTTCGGCTTCAGCGCGAGGAGGGTCACAGAGCAAAACTTTGAAGCCGAGGTACCGGGCCATCTTTTCAACTTTCTTGCCGACATTCCCCACACCGATTATTCCGATTGTGGTATCGGGTGTAAACTTGATTGCGCGCCGGGCAGCCGTCCCGTACAAAGCGGAGAACACATAATTCATCACTCCCCCGGAGTTGCATCCGGCCGCATTGCACACCTCGATGCCCCGGCTACGACAATAATCTATGTCGATGTGATCCATACCGATTGTCGCCGTTGCAATCATCCTTACAGGAGTTCCTTCCAGAAGAGCCTCATTACACTTGGTTCTGGTCCTGATGATAAGGCCGTCAGCATCGGACAGATCCTCCTTGGAGATATCCCGTCCTTCCTTATAGACGACCTGCGAATAAGGTTCAAGCACACCTTGTATGAAAGGTATCGCTCTGTCGATAACAAATTTCATATCTTACTTAAGTACTATTTCTTTCACATATGGCTTTTCCAGAAAGTCACGGGTGAAAAGCTTGTCCTCCTCGAGAATCTGGTTGATTTTCAAAGTGATGGCATCTTTCTGGAAGAATAGTTGATTGCGGACGACCGAAGAGCTGACCGTGACGAAGAGCTTCCTGTCGCGATAGAACTGCTTCAGGGTGAAACGTTCAGCTCCGGAAGCCTCGTTCCAGGCGTGAAATACACGATGATTGTTCAGCCCGGAAGCCAATTTCATCGATTTGATATACATATGGACAACCTCCTCCATATTGTAAGCCTGCTTACGCTGGAGAGTCACACCCTTTATCATCATAGTTTGGTAAAGCACCCTCCTGAAGTGTCATAATATGTTCTGTCGGCAGTGATATTGTCCACGATACCCTGAAGTCTGACTTTGTTGCTGTCACTGAGAAATATCTGTCCGAAATCCGTTCCTGCCACCATCTGTAACATATTTGAAGTCCTGTCCATATCCAGCTTGTCAAACAAGTCGTCAAGCAGAAGAAGCGGAGGGAAACCATACGAATTCTTCATCAATTCGTACTGTGCAAACTTCAATGAGACAAGAAAAGTCTTCATCTGTCCCTGGGACCCGCACCGCCTGATGGGAAATGACCCCATCTCAAAGATAAAATCATCCCTGTGCACACCTGCTGAGGTATATTTCAATACTCTATCCTTTTCACGCGATGAGCTCAGCAGCTCACTCAGCGAAGAGCGGTGGAGGTCAGACTTATAACTGATAAGCACATTCTCCTTTCCGGAGGATAGACGGGTATAATAACTTCCCACTATCGGATTCAATTTATCGACAAGATCTTTCCTGCGCCTATAAATTACATCCCCAAGGTCTGAGAGCTGCGCATCGAAAGTATCAAGAAGAGCGTCATCGCAGCCGCCATCCCTGAGGTACTTATTTCGCTGAACGAGCAAGCGGTTATATAGCTGTACCGCATACATATACTCACGGTCCATCTGCGAAATCACGGAATTGACAAATTTGCGTCTCTCTTCGCCCGAATCGCTCACAAGAGAAATGTCAGATGGAGACACCATCACCACAGGAAGGATACCTATGTGGTCGGATATCTTTGAGAGCAACTTATCATCGTGGCGTATTTTCTTCTCGCCCCCGTCTGTGACCTGGATACTGAATCGCTGGTCCAGTCCTGAAGGCATAGCATACTCGGCAGATATGGCAAACGATGAGGTCCCTGTACGGAAATTATACCTGTCGGTCACACTGAAAGCGCTCTTGGTCATTGACAGGTAGAAAATGGCATCCATTAGATTTGTCTTACCCTCACCGTTGTTGCCGGAAATACAGTTTACATTGCCGCAGAAATCCAGCTCCTGAAGCTCGATATTGCGGAAGTTCTGCACCACTATGTGTTTGAGCACCGGCATAAGATACTATTTCTTCATAAGAGATTTGACAAAACTGATATACTTGTAGGGCATATACCTCAGCGGAAGATCCATCCGGACAGGAGTCGAAAGAACAGATCTTTGGTGCGAGAACACCTCAAAACTTCTTCTCCCGTGATACTCGCCCATTCCGGAATTGCCCACCCCACCAAAAGGAAGAGTCTCGCCCGCCACGTGCATAATTGTATCATTTACGCAAGCGCCTCCGGACGTAGTCTTGGATATAATCCCGCGTGCTGTCTTCTTTTTGGAGAAAATATACATAGCCAGAGGCTTCTCTCTACCATTGACAAAAGAAATGGCCTGATTCAGATCCGAGAAAGGTATCACAGGCAGCAATGGGCCGAAAATCTCGGTCGTCATCACATCCGACTCCGGGTCTGGATTGAGAATCAGGGTAGGCGCGATATATCTCTCACTTTCCACAAAACGCATCCCTTCCGAGCAGGTGAGCGCATTGTCAAGCGCCGCGTCAATATATCCTTTCAAGCGGCAGAAGGCTCCATCATTGACTATCCTGCCAAAATATTCCGACACGTACGGATCGGGGCCCAGAAGTTCTCTGACCTGATTTCGGAATTCACGGATAAAATCATCATACAGACTGCGATGCACCAGAGCGTAATCCGGAGCGATACAAGTCTGCCCCGCATTGACCACCTTCCCCCAAGCGATTCTGCGCGCGGCTGTCTTCACATCACCATCCTCCGAAACGATGCAAGGACTTTTGCCGCCCATTTCCAGGACGACGGGTGTAAAATGCTCACTCGCGGCTTTTATGACCGCCGCGCCGAACTTCGTACCCCCGGTAAAGAAAATAAAGTCCCAACGAAGACTCAGCAAATACTCATTGACATCTCTATGCCCCTGTACGACAGCAATATACTTCGAGTCAAAGCATTCAGCGACCATCTCAGCGAGGGCGCCGGACACCCTCGGGACAAAAGGCGACACTTTAAGCACTGCAGTGTCGCCAGCTGATATGGCTCCTATCAGCGGATTCAGAATCAACTGAATAGGATAATTCCAGGGTGCAATGATAAGAGTATTTCCCAAAGGCTCCCAATGAATCCTTCCCGACGAAGGCAGCTGAAATAAAGAAACACGCTTGGACTTGTCTGATGTCCAAGTATTCAGATGCTTGAGATGATAGTCCAGTTCCGAATACAGGATACAGAACTCTGTAAGATATGCTTCCTGAGGGCTTTTGTGCAAATCCGCCCATAAGGCATCGCTCAATGGGCCTTCCCATTTGTGGAGAGCTTCCCTGAGCTTGAGCAGGGCCTCCCTTCGGAATGCCACATCACGGGTGATTCCACTATTGTAGAATTCTCTTTGAGATTGCCACAGGCTGTATATCTTATCCTCTGTCTGCACGGCAATGCCTATTTTTTGGCAGCGATTCTGACTGAACGGAACTCAATGGGACCGCCTTCACTCTGAAGGCCGATGTGACCGGACTTGACGGGATCGGTCCCTTCATTCTGAAGCACATCATTTACATACACCTGGATATGACCGCCTTCTACAATGATATGGGCGTGATTCCACTCCCCTACGGGATTCTCGCTTGAATCCTCAAACCTGGGCTTGACGGGGAATTTGGGCCGCACCCCGTCCTCAGGGAGCTCATATTCTTCGAGGTCAGATCCTCCGAGCAGGACGAAATCTCCCGCCGAGCCTGCCTTCAGCTGGCACTCCACGCCATTGGGAAATGGATTGGAAGGCTCTGCGATGATGAGGAATATACCGCTGTTGGCCGCCTCGGAAGGCCATCTCCACTCCACATCAAGGACATAGTCCGTATAAACTTCCGGAGTATAGATGTACCCGAAAGGCTGTCCTGCAATCTGAATGGCGCCGTTCTCCACATAAAAAACCTCCGATGCGGGGATGCTGTCATTCTCTATGACGGGAATCCAATTGGAAAGATCGTTTCCGTTGAACAACTCCACTGTGGTTTCCGATGTACAGGAAGCGAAAAAGAGGCCTGCAGAGAGCGCTGCAGCAAAAAGATGACGTAATCTCATAACAATATCAATTTATCTATTTCGGTAAAAGTAACAAATTTGACTGACAATATTGTGATTTTGACATAAAAAATAGTACTTTTGTGGGATTTTTGGAATGAAATAAATAAAACAATACCATGTCAAAAGAAAATCTCAAAGACCAAGAGGCACAGCAGCAGGAAAAAATCAACCGGACTGTGTCCAAAACAGAACAGTTCTTCAACGAGAATAAGCGTACCATCTGGACTGCAGTGGCTGCCGTTGTCGTAGTATTCCTCGGAATCCTCGGATACAACCAGTTCATTTATCAGCCCAAGGCACAGGAGGCTCAGGAGCAGATGTACCACGCCGAGTCTTCATTTGCCTCAAGCGAATACGAAATCGCCCTCAATGGTGACGGAAACAATCTGGGATTTGCAGAGATTGCCAATCAGTATGGAAAGAAAGCCGGCGCAGCCGTTTACCTTTATGCTGGTGTGTGTGAGCTTAATCTCGGAAATTTCGACTCAGCCATCCAGTACCTCAAGAAATACAACGGAAAGGATGAGATTCTTGCCGCAAGAGCACTTGCCTGCATAGGTGATGCATATGTAGGCCTCGAGGACTATTCATCCGCTCTTGACTATTTTGGAAAGGCAGCATCCGCAGCAGACAACGTTTATGCGGCCACCTATCTTCTCAAGGCAGGTGCCGTATGCGAGGAGATGGGAGATCCCCAGAAAGCCCTCACATATTATAAGACAATCAAGGACAAGTACCCTCAGTCAGTGGAAGGTTACGACGTTGACAAGTATATTTCAAGAATAGAAAGCAAACAGTAGAGATATGGGAAGAGCCTTTGAGTTCCGCAAGGAAAGAAAAATGAAGCGCTGGGGTCATATGGCCCGCGTTTTCACCAAACTTGGAAAAGAAATTACAATCGCTGTCAAGCAGGGCGGCTCCGATGTGACCGGCAATCCGCGTCTTCGTGCGCTTATGGCCGAGGCACGTGCAGAATCAATGCCAAAGGAGAATGTGGAGAGAGCCATCAAGAAAGCCACTGACAAGACCACCGGTGATTTCAAGGAACTTGTTTATGAAGGCTACGGCCCTCACGGAATCGCTTATCTGGTAGAGGCAGCAACTGACAACAACACCCGTACAGTCGCAAACGTACGCAGCTATTTCACAAAATGCGGAGGCACCCTTGGGACCAGCGGTTCTGTAAGTTTTATGTTCGACCATAAATGCGTTTTCCGTATCAAGGAAAATGATGGTATGGACATTGAGGAGCTCGAGCTTGAAATGATTGACTATGGTGTGGATGAGCTCTTTGAGGAGATTGAGGTGGATCAGGATGACAACGAGACAAAGACCATTGTAATCTATGGTGCATACGAGTCCTATGGTACTATTCAGAAATACATTGAGGAGAATGGATTCGAGATGCTGTCCGGAGGTTTCGAAAGGATTCCAAACGTTGACCTCAAAGAGGTGAGCGCCGACCAGAGGGCAGCTCTGGACAAGCTTACCGATCTTCTCGAAGATGACGAGGATGTGACTCACGTATATTCTACACTGAAGCCTTCTGACGAAGAGTAAGATTTATTACATATCATATAGAATATGACCTTTTTGTCCGGTGGCATAAAGGTCATATTTTTATTTTATCGAACTTTTTTGATAAATTTGTGAAATTTGCATACAAATTGCATCTGTCGGAACATAACACAACAACAACCACAGGACAATAATAATAACACTATATGCAGGACAAGTTACAAGAATTGACCGACCGCCTCTATAATGAAGGCTTGTCAAAAGGAAGAAAAGAAGGTGATGATATCCTGGTAAAAGCCAGGGCAGAAGCTGAGGGCATAGTCGAAAAAGCCAAGGCAGAAGCTGAGGAAATAATTCAGAAAGCTCAAAGAGACGCTGATGAATATAGGAGGAAAGTCGAAAACGATCTGAAAATGGCATCCGCCCAGACTCTCCAGAGCGTAAAGAGCGACATTGAGAATCTCGTGATAGCAAAGATTGCCGATGCTGATATCGACGGTGCTCTGGCATCGTCTGAGTTTATCAAAGAGGCCATCAAGGCAGTCGCAAGCGGATTTAAGGCGCAGGAAGCGGCCGACATCTCAATGGTTCTGCCCGAAAAAATGAGAAGTGAGCTTGAGCCTTTTATCCTTGGTGAGCTTGGAAAGCTACTGCAATGTAATATACAAGCCGAATTCTCCAAGAAAGTGTCAGGAGGATTTACAATAGGGCCCGCAGACGGCAGTTATTTCATCAGCCTCACGGACGAGACATTCAAGGAACTGATAGGAGAGTATCTGCGCCCTGCCACCAAGAAAATTCTTTTCGGCTAGATGAACAATTACGTCTACATAATTGCGAGTCTGCCTGTCATCCAGCCCGGGGCCAAAGTATCTGAAGGATTTGATGCCGACCGCATCATCGAGGATATAAAGAGCCAATGCACTCCCAAAGACTGCAAAAAGATTGACTTTCTCCTGAAAGGTTTTGACGGAGAGAATCTTAATATGGATTTCTACCTGGACGCCCTTGGAAAAGGATCAGACAAGTTCCTGCGCGAGTATTTCGCAACTGACCTGATGATGCGTAACGAGAAAGTGCGCTTCATCAACAGAGCCTTGGAAAGGCCTATGGATATGGACATCATCGACATCGATCCGGAAGTGGAAGAGGAGACGGTAAAGCTCTTCCGCAAGATTCTTCAGAAGGAGGATCTGCTGGAGAGGGAACGCGGGATAGATGATTTCCTATGGGACAGAATCTGCGGGATGACACTATTCAACTACTTCGATCTGAATGTGATTCTGTCCTTCATTGCCAAGCTCCACATCATTGACCGCTGGCTCAAGCTGGATGAAAATATCGGACGCGAGAGATTCCGCCAATTGGTCAATGAGGTCCGAGGGACCTTCAAAGGAGTAGAATTTGACGAAAAATAGAATAACCAGAAATAAACTGATAACCAAATATGAACAGTACAGGTAAGGTAACAGGTATCGTTTCGAACCTTGTGACAGTAGAGACCGTAGGGCCTGTAGCGGAAAACGAACTTTGCTATATCGACCTCGCCGGGACAAAGCTCCTCGCAGAGGTCATCAAGGTCAGTGGAAAGAAAGCTTCCGTTCAGGTGTTCGAGAGCACACGCGGGCTGAAAAACGGCGACGACGTTGAGTTTCTAGGAAAAATGCTTGAGGTGACCCTCGGTCCGGGCCTATTGTCAAGTGTATATGACGGGCTCCAGAACGACTTGACAACTATGGAGGATGTATTCCTCAAGCGAGGAGAATACACGGACCCTATTGACAGGAAAAAACTCTGGTCATTCGTCCCGATTGCCAAAGAAGGAGACAAAGTCATAGCCGCAGACTGGCTCGGCGAAGTCAAGGAAGGCTGGCTTCCTCACAAGATTATGGTTCCTTTCTCATTCAAGGGGAACTACACGGTAAAGAGCATTATTGAAAAAGGTGAATATACCGTTGACACAGTCATTGCCGTCCTCACTTCCGAAAGCGGAGAGGATGTAAATGTCACAATGACCCAGAAATGGCCCGTAAAAATCGCCATAAAAGCTTATCAGCAGAAGCCGCGTCCACAGAAGATAATGGCGACAGGAATGCGAATCATTGACACATTCAATCCTATCGCGGAAGGAGGCACTGGATTCATCCCCGGACCTTTCGGTTGCGGAAAGACAGTCCTTCAGCACGGAATTGCCAAGCAGGGAGAGGCGGATGTGATAGTTATGGCGGCCTGCGGAGAGCGTGCCAATGAGGTGGTGGAAATCTTCACCGAGTTTCCCGAGCTCATCGACCCCCATACCGGACGTCACCTGATGGAAAGAACCACTATCATCTGCAACACCTCCAATATGCCGGTTGCAGCACGTGAAGCCTCAGTATATACAGCAATGACCATTTGCGAATATTACCGCGCAATGGGACTCAGATGCCTTTTGCTCGCCGACTCGACTTCACGATGGGCTCAGGCGCTCAGAGAGATGAGTAACCGAATGGAAGAGCTTCCCGGAGCAGATGCATTCCCCGTTGACCTCTCTGCAATCATTTCCAACTTCTACTCCCGCGCAGGTGTTGTAATTCTCAACAATGGAGAGACAGGCGCCGTTACATTCATAGGTACGGTATCCCCTGCCGGCGGTAACCTCAAGGAGCCCGTGACCGAGTCCACAAAGAAGGCGGCACGCTGCTTCTACGCATTGGAGCAGAACCGCGCCGACCAGAAGAGATACCCTTCTGTCAATCCTATTGAGTCATACTCAAAGTATCTAGAGTATCCCGAGATTCAAGAATACCTCGAAAAAACAATCGAGAAGGGCTGGATAGAAAAAGTGCTCAAAGCTAAGAACATTATCCGCAAAGGAAAGGAGGCCCAGGATCAGATCAACATCCTGGGAGACGACGGTGTGCCTATGAGTTATCACGAGACATTCTGGAAGAGCGAGCTCATCGACTTCATTCTTCTCCAGCAGGATGCCTTTGACAGCGTCGATTCACTCTGTCCCCTCCCCAGACAGAAAAAGATGCTCAATCTTGTTCTTGACATTTGCGACAAGGAGTTCAAGTTCGACAACTATGAAGATTGCCGCAAATTCTTTAAGGAGATGATCAACATTCTCCGCCAGATGAATTACTCAAAAGAGGCAAGCGAAGAATTCACGAATTACGAAAACACATTAAGCAACCTTCTCGAAAGCTATGGCAAATAAAGCATATCAGAGAGTATATACTCAATTGGAGGCCATCACAAAGGCCACCGTATCCCTCAATTGCAAGGGTATTTCAAATGATGAGCTTGCCATTGTCAACGGGAAGCTTTCTCAGGTAGTAAAGACTAAGGGAGACACTGTGACCCTTCAGGTTTTTGCAGGCACTGAAGGCATACCGACAAATGCAGAAGTGCGTTTTCTTGGAGCTCCTCCGACATTGAACGTGAGTGACCAGTTGTCCGGCCGTTTCTTCAACGCATATGGACAAGCCATTGACGGAGGTCCTGAAGTGGAAGGCGAAGAGCGTCAGATCGGAGGGCCTTCTGTCAATCCATACAAAAGACGTCAGCCTTCAGAGCTCATTCCCACGGGTATTGCAGGAATAGACCTCAACAATACACTTGTATCCGGCCAGAAGATTCCTTTCTTCGCCGATCCCGACCAGCCATACAATCAAGTAATGGCAGATGTAGCTCTGCGTGCAGATGTTGACAAGATCATTCTCGGAGGTATGGGCCTCTCGAACGATGATTATCTGTTCTTCAAGCATAAATTCGAGAACGCCGGAGCTCTGAGCAAAATCGTTTCCTTCGTTAACACCACCGAGGAGCCTCCTGTGGAGCGACTCCTGATCCCGGATATGGCACTCACAGCGGCCGAATATTTCGCGGTGGACAAAAACGAAAAAGTGCTGGTGCTCCTCACAGATATGACCCTGTATGCTGACGCGCTGTCCATCGTATCCAACCGTATGGATCAGATTCCTTCAAAGGATTCAATGCCTGGATCATTGTACTCAGACCTTGCAAAGATTTATGAAAAGGCCGTACAGCTCCCTACCGGAGGATCCATCACCATCATTGCGGTGACCACATTGAACGAGGGCGACATCACACACGCCATTCCGGACAACACCGGATATATCACAGAGGGTCAGTTGTTCCTGCGTGCCGATTCAGACTCAGGCAAGGTCATCATCGACCCGTTCCGCTCACTGAGCCGACTCAAACAGCTCGTCCAGGGGAAGAAGACACGCGAGGACCACTCTCAGGTAATGAACGCATCAGTGCGTCTGTATGCAGATGCCCAGAATGCAAAGACAAAGCTCGAGAATGGTTTCGATCTGTCCGACTACGATCTCAGATGTCTGGATTATGCCAAGGAATATGCGACAAGACTTCTGTCCATTGACGTGAATATCACTATAAACGAGATGCTCGACACCGCTTGGGAGCTATTCTCCAAATACTTCTCAAAAGCAGAAACAGGTATCAAACAAGTATTCATTGACAAATACTGGAAGAATTAACGATTCAGAATGGCTATCAAATTTCAATACAACAAGACGTCCCTTACGAATCTAGGCAAACAGCTCAAGATTCGCAGGAACGCCCTGCCGACCCTGAAGAACAAGGAGTCGGCACTCAGGGTGAGCGTCCTTGCTGCCAAAGTAATGGCCGACAAATACAGCTTCCAGCTTGAAGAGTCATTGAAAAAGTATGACTACCTGTCTTCGCTTTGGAACGAATTTGACCCGGGTCTCATTTCCATCACGGGCGTGGACCTGATAACTGTCAAAATCGCAGGCGTGAAGACTCCGGAAGTAAAGGAGATTCACTATGAGATCAAGGATTTCAACGCCTTCTGCAAACCGGCCTGGTACGTTGACGGAGTCAGGATACTCAAAGAATTGACCTGGCTTGGGATACAGTCGGAAATCAGCCTGTACAAGAGCAGAATCCTTGACCACCATAGAAAGAAGACTACCCAGAAGGTGAATCTGTATGAAAAAGTGCAGATACCGGGTTATCTGGAAGCCATCAGAAAAATCAAACGTTATATGGAAGACGAAGAGAACCTTACCAAGGCTTCCTCCAAAATCGTCAAGACCAGACACGCTGAAGAAGAAGAGAAGGAGGCAATGTTATGATTATCCCTATGACCAAATACTCCTTCATTCTGCTCAGTGAGCAGACGGAAGGTTTCCTTGAAAGTATCGCACATCTGGGCCTTCTGGACATCAAGAGAGACAGCAAGGCATCTGACGAGCTTACCGACTCCCTGATTTTGCAGATACAAGACTTGAAAAAGAGTATTGAGCAGATCGAGAAAGCAGAGGATGATTACATCAAGGATCTGAATGCAAAGCGCAGATCCCTGACAGCTAAGGTCAATGAGCTCAAGCCTTGGGGCGACGTCAACATTTCAGAGATAAAGGCGCTCGAAGAGACAGGCATCAAATATCACTTCCACTGCATCTCTACCAAGAAGTTCAATAAATCCTGGGCTAAGGACTACCCTCTCCAAATCGTTTCTGAGAGTAACGGACAGACGTGGTTTGTCATAGTGACCGGTGTGGGAGAAGAATATTCTTTCCCCGTCGCTGAGTGCCCCGCCCCTACAGAGAGCATCAGCTCTCTTCTCATAGACATCAAGAATATTGATGATTCAATAGCCAGATCCAAGAAGGCTCTGGAAGCGAGACGGCCTCAGATTCCTTCAATGAAAGAAGATATTGCCCACAAGACAGCCGAGCTCGAAAGGCATTTGGCTCAATTGAGCGCAGGAAAATCCGCCGAGGATCTGCTTACCACGATGACAGGATTTGCTCCTTCAGACAAGGACGAATTCATCACCGAACGTCTCGACAAGCTGGATGTATTCTACATCAAGGAAGCAGCCAGTGTCGAGGACAACCCTCCAATCAAGCTGAAAAACAACAAATTCTCTTCTCAATTCGAAGTCCTCACGGGGATGTACGGTCTGCCTGCATACAACGAATTCGACCCTACACCATTCCTGAGCATATTCTTCCTGCTGTTCTTCGCAATGTGTATGGGTGATGCAGGTTATGGTCTTCTGCTCATTCTCATAGGATTTGCACTGAAAGGCAAAGAAGGCGGACTAGCCAGTCTGTACCGACTGATTATCACTCTGGGTATCGCAACTACAGTGATTGGCTTCGGTATGGGTGGATTTTTCGGATTCAATCTGGCTACAGTCAAATGGATCCCGGAATCCATCAGATCACATATGGTCACCGGGGAGCTCAAAGTCGGCAACTACTCTCTCCAGATGATTCTGGCTTTGGCAATAGGTATCCTTCATATTTGTCTTGCCCTTATTGTAAAGGCCGTATATGTAGTCAAAAAGGATGGGCTCAAAAACAGTCTGGGGCCATTGGGATGGACAACACTCATAGTCGGGACCGTTCTTGTCCTGTCATTGGCAATGATAAACCTCGTGGACGAATTCACTGCAAAATGGATTATTATAGCAATTGCCATTATCTCGGCATTGGGCATTTACCTTTTCAACAAGATTGGTCGTAATCCTCTCGTAAATATCGGTTCCGGATTATGGGAGACATACAATATGGCATCCGGACTGATGAGCGACGTATTGAGTTACATCCGTCTCTATGCTCTGGCTCTCTCCGGAGGTATGCTCGGTTCCACATTCAACCTCATAGGAAATATGGTTCTGGGATCCGACCCCACCTGGCAATGGGTACCTTATGCTGTGATTCTGATCTTCGGGCACTGCCTCAATCTTGCAATGAGCTGTTTGAGCGCTTTTGTTCATCCGCTGAGACTTAATTTTGTGGAGTTCTTCAAGAATTCCGGATACGAAGGAAGCGGAAGCGAATATCGTCCATTAAAAGTATAATTTTAACAAACTAATTAATAACAAAATGCTTACATTAATTTTAGGTTATCTAGGACTGGGCCTG
This sequence comes from Bacteroidales bacterium UBA1736, assembly GCA_002315825.1. Taxonomy (GTDB): domain Bacteria; phylum Bacteroidota; class Bacteroidia; order Bacteroidales; family UBA932; genus Cryptobacteroides. The sequence goes on from DCIC01000081.1 coordinate 31,565, forward strand.
ATGCTTGCACTTGCAGGTATTGGCTCAACCATCGGTACAACCATCGCCGGCAATGCAGCGGAAGGCGCATTGAAAGTAAATCCAGGGCAATCATCCTCTTATATGATTATGTCGGCTTTGCCCGCAACCCAGGGACTTTATGGATTTCTCGCATTCATTCTCTGGCTTCCCAAAGACTTCGCAGCTGACGGAGTCAAGCTGTTCTGCATCGGCCTGTGTGTAGGGCTTATCTGCCTATTCTCATCAATCCGTCAGGGTCAGGTATGTGCCAACGGTATCATAGGTGTTTCTCAGGGACACAATCTTATGACAAATACAATGATTTACGCAGCACTCCCCGAGTTCTACGCAATTCTTTCGCTTATCGCAGCAATTATGATATAAAGGCTTCGCCTACGAGAATATTGATTTTCTGGCCTGTCACTGATACCTTCAGTGGCAGGTTTCCTTCTATCTCCCCGTCCACTTCCACAATGTCATCCCTGTCTCCGGCAACAAGAAGCTCCTTGCACTTACCGCTTGTAAGAATTGGCGTCTGGTGAATATTACCGTTGAAAAGACTGGGAATCTCTTTCAGCATCACTTTGACCGGCAATTTGGGCACTATCATATAGTCCAAGGCCCCGTCATTGAGCCTCGCCAGAGGTACTTGGCGCATCCCTCCGCCCGAATACGGGCCATTTCCCAGAGCAATGGAATATATCAATCCATTGAAAACGGTCTTGCCGTCAGCAACTATCGTAGCATTAAAAGGACGGATAAATCGTATGGTCTGAAGAAGCGCGGCCAAGTATATCATCTTCTTTGATATGCCTCTATCCTTCTGGCGATTGACCCTGTCGCAGACGTGAGAATCAAAGCCCACGCCCCCGACATTGAGCATATAACTCACCTTTTCTGAGGCTGTTTCAACTCTGACCACATCCTGACAGGCGAAACTCTTGGCAGCCATCAGCCGCACAGCAGAGGCGGCATCATTGGGCACACAAGTTCCCTTGATCCAGTCATTGCCCGAGCCGATGGGGATGACAGCAAGGGTAAACATCTCAGGACTGATACTATTCTCATCACAGAACTGCATAATCCCCTTCAAGGCCTCGTGAGCCGATCCGTCCCCACCGACAGCCGCAATGTGACGATACCCTTGGGAGCAAGCCTGAAAAGAAAGCTCCACAGCGTGAAACTTATAAGAAGTAAGAACTGCCTTGTATGGAATCCCCGAATCTACAAATGCCTTTTCCGCTTCCTGCCAGAGGCTGATGGTTTTACCCGAACCGGCCCTGGGGTTGACAATACAATACCATACATCTTGGACATCATACATAAGCAGAAAGGTTTGATTTTATTGACGAGCAAAAATAGTAAATCACGGGGATTTTTCCTAAATTTGCGAGATACATAATTTGGGTAATTATAGTCTATTAATTGAAAATAAATGAGTAAGGTCATTGCTATCGCAAATCAGAAAGGAGGAGTAGGAAAGACAACAACTGCCATCAATCTGGCAGCATCACTAGCCGTCCTCGAAAAGAAAGTACTTATCATTGATGCGGACCCTCAGGCCAACACGACCTCCGGGCTCAACTTCTCCCCTTCCGATGGCCAGAAAAGGACTCTCTACGAAGTGATGATCGGCAAGATAGACATTCGCGACGCTCTGATTCAGACCGAAGTGGCAAATCTCCATATGATTCCTTCACACATCAACCTGGTCGGCGCAGAGATTGAGATGCTTGAGATGGAAGAAAGGGAATCCGTTCTGAAGAACGCCCTCGCTCCCATAAAAGACAATTACGATTATATCATCATAGACTGCTCCCCTTCCCTGGGACTTATTACAGTCAACAATCTCACCGCAGCAGACTCAGTCATCATTCCGGTGCAGCCGGAGTTCTTCGCTCTCGAAGGCCTTGGCAAGCTGATGAAGACGATTCGCATAGTACAGAACGGCATCAACCCAGCCCTTGAAATCGAGGGATTTGTAGTCACTATGTATGATGGCCGCACAAAGGTTCACGCACAGGTAGTCACCGAGCTTCAAGAGATATTCAAGGATATGGTATTCAAAACCATCATCCAGAGAAACATCCGCCTGAGCGAAGCCCCTTCGCACGGAAAGCCCATCATCCTTTACGACGTGATGAGCAACGGCACCAGCAATTATCTGAGCCTTGCAAAAGAATTGCTTGAAAAAAACAACAAAACAAACTGATATGGCAGGATACAAAACGCCCCGCGGACTGGGCAAAGGAGTCAGCGCATTGCTGGGTGAGGATGTAGAGATATCCGATTTCCGCAAGCCGGTAGGCTACATCAACAAAGAGGTTGCGAATCCTTCCGAGCCCAAACCCTCTGCAGACATTCTGCGGATACCGGTAGGAATGATTGAGCCGAATCCATTCCAGCCGAGAGTGACATTTGACGAGGATGCGCTCCAGGAGCTCGCAGAGAGCATTCGTACACTTGGTCTGATCCAGCCTATCACCGTAAAGAGAGTGAGCTCAGAAAAGTATCAGATCATCAGCGGTGAGCGCCGCTTCAGAGCCTGCAAGCTGTCAGGGATGGAGATGATCCCTGCATATATCAGAGACGCCAACGAGCAGGGTATGCTTGAGATGGCTATTGTTGAAAATATCCAGAGAGAGAATCTTGACCCCATCGAAGTGGCTATGAGCTACCAGAGGCTCATTGACGAATGCGACCTCACTCAGGAGCAGATGGCACAGAGGGTTGGCAAAAAAAGGACATCCGTCACCAATTACCTCAGGCTTCTCAACCTCCCGGACAAAGTACAGCACGACCTCAAAGTAGGTCTGATAAGTGTCGGCCACGCCAAAGTGATTCTCGGCATCAATGATGAAAAACTTCAGGAGAATCTCTGCGATGCAGTGATAAAGGATGACCTGTCAGTACGGCAGTTGGAAGAAAAGATAAAGAAGCTGGACAGACCTGCAGCCAAGGAGGATACCGAAGACGGTGACCTCCCGGAGCAGTATTACAAAGTACTCGAGCAGCTCGGAAAGGTCTTCGGTGACAACATCTCACTCAAAAGGTCATCTTCAGGCAAAGGAAGCATAACCTTGCGTTTCAATTCCGACGAAGAGATGCAAAAACTTCTTGAACTCATTGAGAAATAAGTTTACATATTTATTCCTGGCAATCATTTGCCTGTTTATGTTTTCCGGAAAGGCGGGTGCACAGTTCAAATCCGACGCCTTTTCGCAGAATTACAATGACACAGGCCAGAATGATACCGTAAGCAAGCCCCTCTTCTCTCTGAAAGAATATTTCAGAGGGATAAACCATAAAGATGAGGAGTTGCGCATCGGTACGATGTTCGCCGGTTCGATGGTATTCATCGGAGGAGAGCAGATATATCACAAACAATACTGGAAGCTCCCCATCATCTATGGCGGCATCGGCGCGACCGTGGGGATGGGTTTCAAATACAAAAATGAGGGCAACACCAAGATGAGCACAATAATGTTCGCGGGTGCCGGTCTCATCTATTGGGGAAGTCTTATGGACGGAGTCGTAAATTACAAGAAAGGAGAATATCCTCAGCCGGGCAAGGCTACGATTTATTCTCTGCTTCTCCCCGGCCTCGGACAGGTGTACAATCGAGAATACTGGAAAGTCCCTCTCTATTGGGGATGTTTGCTTGGAAGTTACCACTTCTTCAAGTTGAACAACACCAATTATATCAAATACAAAAACATCTACATAGAAGCCTCCGACCCGGAATCCGGATACGAGGGGCCAATAAGTGCCGAGACGGCATTGTACTATCGCAATACATACAGGCGATACAGGGATTACTCCATACTTGCGATGGCAGTCTCATACCTATTGCAGGCCATAGACGCCAATGTATTTGCATATATGCAGAATTTTGAAGTATCGGATGATCTCTCGATGAGAATAACACCTACTGTCATAGCACCTGACACCCAATTTGCCGCCGCAAACACAAGCGGAATAGGCCTACGCGTGGGTGTCACTTTTTAGCAACCATATAATCAATTATGTACCGAAAACTGCTGACCGCACTTTTTGCAGCCTCTCTGCTACTCCCGACCCAAGCGCAGAACAGGCAGAAAACCAAAACCATCAACAAAAAAGAAGCTCAACGGATTCTTGAGCAGAACAGTCTCCTTCAAGCAAAAATAGATTCACTCACCGCTGAGCTGGATTCTTACAGAGCCAAGCTCTCTGAAGACAAGACAGGAATTGATCTGCAGAGGACAAAGCCAATATTCACCGCAGAAATGACGGACAGTCTCCTCGGAGAATGGTATCTCACCAGGCAGGCGAAGGACGAGGAAGTTGAAGGAGATGTAGGAGATAAGCAATTCAAATCCCAAGTCCCTGATTCCATATTGATCAAGAGACTAGAATTGATGAACTCATACATCAATCTTCCCTTCAATCAGACAGTCAAGAACTATATGATTCTCTATGCGGAGAAGACTCCCGAGAAAATGTCCCGTCTTCTGAGTTTGAGCAATTACTACTTCCCTATCATTGAGGAAGTTCTTGCCCGCTATGAACTCCCGCTGGAGTTGAAATATATGTCCATCATCGAGTCCGCACTCAATCCCGTGGCCAGATCACGAGTGGGAGCTCTGGGAATGTGGCAGTTTATGTACAACACCGGAAAGAATTATGGTCTCACCATCAATTCCTTCGTGGATGAAAGAATGGATGTGGAGAAATCTGCGGATGCGGCTGCGCGATATCTTCGGGACGCATACAACATCTTTGGAGACTGGTGTCTGGCCATTTCATCCTACAACTGCGGGGCAGGGAATGTCTATAAGGCTATCCGACGCAGCGGCGGAAAAAGGGATTTCTGGTCCATCTATCCATACCTCCCGAGGGAAACAAGAGGATTTATGCCAGCGTTTGTCGGAGCGATGTACGCAATGACCTACTATCGCGAGTACGGCCTGAGGCCCTCCGAGACCACACTTCCCGTAGCGACTGACACAATGCACATCAATAGGAACCTCCACTTCGAGCAAGTCAGTGACATCGTCGGTGTCCCCATCACGCTTCTCAAGGAGATGAACCCTCAATATACTCACAATATCGTACCCGGAAGCGAAAGCACAACATATGTATTGAAAATACCCTATGACTACACCTCTACCTTCATAGAGAAAAGCGACACTCTCTATGCACACAAGGCAGATTCCCTGATGAGCCCGAAGGTTCTCAAGAGCATCAAGGAAGGAGGTAACGGTTCTTCATCGGTGTATATCGTCAAGTCAGGAGACAACCTCGGGAAGATTGCAATGCGTCACGGCGTGAGCGTTGCAAACATAAAAAGATGGAATAACCTTAGCAGCAATACTATACGCATTGGACAAAGGCTATATCTCTATGATGGTGGCAAGAGTGCGTCAAGTTCATCCACTGTAAGTACAGAGCCTTTCACCACAGGCAAGAGCGCCGATGGGGAGACCACATACAAGGTTCGCTCCGGAGACTCGCTCTACTCTATCGCTAAGCATTTCCCCGGAGTCAGTGCCGATGACATTATGAATTACAATGGTATATCCACCAACATCAAGCCGGGAATGATACTGAGGATACCTAAACCTTAAAAAAGGAGTACTTGTCTGATATATATCGGGACGTCATACCAATGGCTGTCCCGATTATTGTTCCTACCAGTATGCCGACCAGGACATCTCCGAAAAAGTGTTTCCCGACAAATATGCGGCTGGCAGAAACGCACACTGCCCAGAAAAAGACCAGAAAGGCATAGCCTTTGGATGAGGACTTGTCGCTGCGCATTTCGATTGAAGATATACAGGCGAGGCTGAAGAAATTGGCCGCGTGAGCGGAGAAAAAGCCGAAATGCCCGCCTCGTGACTCAAGAATGCGCAATCCCCCTGTTATCATATCCAAATTATAGCAAGGACGCAATCTGCCCACACTGTTCTTGAAAAGATTGGCCGTCTGATCACAGGCTACAAGGCCAAGGATCAGGGACAGTATAAACAATCCTCCCTTTTTCCACCCGAATCTGCGTATCAGCACATAGGCCAGCAATGCATATACCGGATACCATAACTTGATATCCGAAAACATTTGCCAGGTCCAGTCCCAGAACTGGGAATGAGTCTGATTGATTGCAAGTGTGATAGTATGGTCTATTTCGACGATATCCGCCATAATCACTTATGAAGAGCGTCCCACAATTTGTCTTTCAATTCTTTCATACCGCTCTGATCCATAGAGGAGATGAAGACGTGGGGCAATTTTTTGGGAAGTCTCGGGGCAATCTTTTTACGTGCCTCGTCATCAAGTAAATCGCATTTGGTCACAGCCAAGACTCTTTCCTTATCCAGAAGCTCGGGATTGAATTCCTCAAGCTCATTGAGAAGGGTCTTGTAAGCTCCCTTTATGTCTTCTTCCTCGCAGGAAATCATAAAGAGCAGTACGGAATTACGCTCAATATGCCTTAGAAAACGTATTCCGATACCCTTTCCCTCGTGGGCACCTTCAATGATGCCCGGAATGTCGGCCATTACGAAGGACTGGTCGTCATAGTATTTCACTATACCGAGATTGGGTTCAAGTGTAGTGAAGGCATATGAGGCGATCTTTGGCTTTGCAGATGTGATTGTCGAAAGGAGTGTGGATTTGCCGGCATTAGGAAAGCCGACCAGACCAACATCGGCAAGGAGCTTGAGCTCGAGAATGAACCATCCTTCCTCACCATCCTCTCCGCTCTGAGCGTATCTGGGGGTCTGATTAGTGGCGGATTTGAAATTATTGTTACCGAGGCCTCCTCTTCCGCCTTTGCACAGAATCTTCTCTTCTCCGGCCTCGACAAGCTCAAAGAGTTTCTCTTCGGTTTCAGCATCTTTGACTACTGTTCCGAGCGGGACATCAAGAATCACATCCTCTCCATTCTTTCCTTTGCACAGAGCCGCGCCTCCCTTTCCTCCTTCCTCTGCCTTGACGTGCTTGCGGTATTTGAGGTGGATCAAAGTCCAGAACTGGGGATTGGCTCTGAGGATGATATGTCCCCCTCTTCCACCGTCTCCCCCGTCAGGACCACCCTTCGGGATGTACTT
>DCIC01000081.1:38763-39022 GCA_002315825.1 Bacteroidales bacterium UBA1736
AATTGTGCAAATATAGCGATTTCTTCCGAAAGCAGCCCAGACTTCTCTTTGGTATTATCTCGACAATAATCCGAGCAAATCGTAAAAGCTTGCTTGAGTTATGCCGAGCGCCAAAAGGTTGTGCGCGTAAACGCAAAACCGTGACTCGGTTGTCGAATCACGGTGCGAATATCTATGTATTTTTCGGGTCAGTTCTTGGACTCCAGTTGGAGTCTATGTTGATTTCTCTATTTATTCTTCTGGAGTTCGTCTTCAAGGA
>DCIC01000033.1:0-7481 GCA_002315825.1 Bacteroidales bacterium UBA1736
GCATAAATCCTTTCGTCAGCTCCAAGTATCTTCTCTTCGTAGAGTTTCAGCTCTTCAGTAATATATCTTTCGGCATTGACAAGAGTCTGTTTGCGTATCCAGTCGGCAGGGACTTTGTCTTTGAAAGAGTTCCTGACTTCGATATAGTAGCCGAAGACATTGTTGTAACTGATTTTCAGGGAGCTGATGCCTGTCCTTTCCACTTCCCTCTGCTGCATTTCCAGAAGGTAGTCCTTGCTGCCTTTGGAAATGCTCCTGAGCTCATCCAACTCCAGGTTGACACCAGCTGCAATAATCTCGCCCTTGCCAATGGCCGCTGCAGGGTCAGAACTCATAATGCGCTTGATGTCGGACAAAAGGGCGGAGCAGTTGCGCATCCCGTCCGCAAGTGTTTCCATAGCAGGGATGCCTTTGCCTTTGCAGATATCCTTGACGGGGTCCATCTGATCCAGACTGCGGGACAGCTGGACAACTTCACGGGGTGCGATCTTTCCGCTTGCGGCCCTGGAAATGATTCTCTCCAGATCCCCTATTTTGGAAAGAGAGTCCCGCAGGGTGGCAAGATCTTCACTATTGTCTTTAAACCATCCGACAGTGTCGTACCGGCTGTTCAGCTCATCAATATCGAGGGAAGGCATAGCTAGCCATTGGCGAAGAAGCCTCGAGCCCAGAGGGCAGGCGCAATTGTCCATAACATCCACCAATGCCACGCCTTCTCCTCCCGATGCGGGGTAGAAGATTTCCAGATTGCGGAAGGTGAATTTGTCCATCCAGACAAAGGAGCCTTCTTCGATTCGGGAGATGGAGCATATATTTTTCAATCCGGTATGCTCTGTCTGCTCCAGATAAACCAGCAAGGCTCCTGCAGCGCAGATGCCGAGAGGGAAGAGGTCAATGCCGTATCCTTTGAGAGAGGGAACGTTCAATTGGCGGCGGAGCTTCTCTTCGGAAGCGTCGAGCACGAACGCCCATTCATCAAGGGTGGTGGTATAATAATCTCCGTATTTTTCTTTGACCCCTTTCTCATAGCCACGGGGAAGGACAAGTTCTTTGGGACGGAATGAAGAAAGGAGGGTTCCGATATATTCTATCGATCCTTGGGCAAGCTGGAAAGATCCTGTGGAAACATCCAGGAAAGCGGCGCCGCATTTGTCATTGTCGAAATACAGACCCGCGAGGAAATTGTTCTCCCGGCTGTTGAGCATTTCATCAGAGAATGCAATACCCGGAGTCACCACTTCTGTCACTCCTCTTTTGACGAGTTTTTTGCCTGCAAGAGCAGGGTCTTCAAGCTGGTCGCAAATGGCGGCCTTGTATCCCGAGCGAATGAGCTTGGGGAGGTAAACATCTATTGCGTGATGGGGGAAACCCGCCATAGGGACGGCATCCTTGTCTCCATTGCTCCTTTTTGTAAGGACAATCCCCAGCACTTTACTTGCAGTGAGAGCATCATCCCCATAGGTCTCATAAAAATCTCCGACCCTGTACAAAAGGACGGTGTCGGGGTATTTCGCCTTAACAGAAAAGAACTGTTTCAACAGAGGAGTGTCCTCAGAAATCTTTTTGCCCATATGAACACAAAAGTAAGCATAATTTGAAAGAAATAAATTATATTTGTTAGTCTGCAAGTGTAATATTTACAGCTTTCTTCACAATGAAAAGGGTTCTTATCATAACCTATTATTGGCCACCGTCCGGAGGGTCCGGAGTCCAGCGGTGGGTGAAGTTTGCCAAGTACCTTCCCCAGGAAGGATGGACTCCTGTCATTTATACTCCGCGCAATCCTGAGCTTCTGGTTGAGGATGATTGTCTGGAGTCCGAGATTCCCGAGCAGGCAGAGATCCTCAAGACAACTATCTTTGAACCGTACGGGATATACCATATGCTTTTCGGGAAGAAGAAAGAAGTCAACCCTATCAATTCACAGAAAAAGAGCCTCAAGCAGAAGATAGCCCTATATATCAGGAGTAATGTTTTTGTGCCCGATCCCAGGATCCATTGGGTGAGACCTTCGGCCCATTACCTGAAGAGATATCTGAAAAAGCACCCGGTGGACGTAATAATCAGTACCGGCCCGCCTCATTCAATGCATCTGATAGCACAGCGGGTGTCAAGGTCAACAGGTATTCCCTGGATAGCGGATTTTCGTGATCCGTGGACCAAAATGTTCTATTTCAAGGATCTGAATCTTTCAAAGCGGAATGAAAAAAAGCACTATGCATTGGAGCAGTCGGTGCTTGATGATGCCGATATTGTAGTATCAGTATCACCTTTGGTTCAGAATGATTTCGCTCAGATGACCGACACTCCTGTGGAGCTGATTACAAATGGTTTTGATGAGGAGGATTTTTCAATGAAGGTCAGTTCCAACGGACTGTTCAACATTGTTCACACCGGCTTTCTGGCTTCGGATGGCAATCCTGTGATGCTGTGGAGAGTGCTTTCGCTTATGTGCAGGAAATATCCGGAGTTTCAGAAAAAACTGTGTATCCGACTTGTGGGGAAGACAGATGTGGAGATAATTGATTCTCTGTACGAATACGGTTTGGAAAAGAATTACCTCGATGTGGGGTATAAGAGTCATATGGAGGCAAACTGTGAGCAACTTGCTGCGACAATGCTCATTATGCCTTTGCGCAAAGCTCCCGAATATCGAAAGACTCTTCCAGGGAAGATTTTCGAATATCTTGCTTCCAAACGCCCCGTGCTGGGGATAGGTCAGGAGGACGGTGCAGCAGCAAAGATACTTCGGCAGACAGGCTCCGGCGTTATGTATGATTGGAACAATGAAGAAGGGATATCCCTCTTTTTGGAAAATGAGTGGGCTCTTTTCCAGTCCGGACAGGAAGATCGCAGGGGAGGGGATATTCAGGCTTATTCCCGCAGATTCCTGACCGGCAAGCTGGTCAGATTGATGGATGCTCTAATTGAGAAATGAATATGAGAAAGAAGATATTGGCTTATCTTGGTGCTGTAGTTTTATTTTTGATTCTGGCCTATGGATTTGTTCCGCAGGTGCTGGGAGGGAAGATAGTCAATCAAAGTGATATTTCGGGATTTGTCGGGATATCCCACGAGATGAGTGAGTGGAATAAGGACCACCCCGGGCAGCCAGCCGAGTGGACAGGGTCGTCATTTTCAGGAATGCCCACCACAACGATTTCCGCGCCCCGCAAGGGAGATCTCCTTCAGGGTGTCTATGATTTTCTACTTACAGGCAAAAGGCCTGCAACATATTTGTTCATATCGTTGCTGGGTGCTTTTCTGCTCTTCCTTTCATTGGGAGTGAATGGCGTCCTTGCCATCGGAGGCGCTGTCGCGGTCTCTTTCTGTGCCTACAATTTCCAGATCATTCAAGTCGGGCACAATACCAAAATGCAGGCGATAGCATTTATGCCCTGGGTCCTGGCCGCTTTGGTGTATACTTACAACAGTCTGAAGTCTGAAAAATACATTTCGAGAGCTCTCTTAGGATCGGCGCTTTTCGGAGTGGCTCTGAGTTTTCAGATCAAGGCCAATCACCAGCAGATAACCTATTATCTGGCCATTCTGGTAATCCTTTATGCTCTGGTGCTTCTTGTCCATCTTTTGATTTCTTCGAAGAGACGCTCCTCTTTGGGGCGTTTCGCTGTGATTTCTCTTTTCTTGCTGACGGTGGGAGTTGTAGGCATAGCAACCAATGCCAACAAGCTGATACCTATTTATAATTATACCCCTTATTCGATGAGAGGCGGATCAGAACTTGCCGGGGAAGGGGATGGAGCCAAAGGTCTTGAAATGGATTATGCCACGGCCTGGTCTTATGGATGGGAGGAGCTTCCCAATCTTATGATTCCGAACTACAACGGTGGATCATCCGCCGGGGCTGTCCCTGTCAACAAGTCTGAGACCTATAAGTTGCTTAAAAAAGCAGGTCAGAGCAATCTGAATGAAATATGCAAGAATCTTCCCCTATATTGGGGCCCTCAACCATTTACAGCAGGACCGAATTATATGGGCGCGGTGACAGTGTTCCTTTTTGTTCTGGGCTTGGGCGTGTGTGCGGGAAAGGAGAAATGGTGGGTTGTCATATCCACCCTGTTGGCCGTATTCCTTGCGGTCGGGAGCAATTGGATGGCGTTTACGGGGTTCTGGTATGAGCACGTTCCGTTCTACAACAAATTCAGGACGGTGTCGATGGCCTTGACCATTCTTCAGATAAGTTTACCGGTACTCGGTATCCTCGCATTGGATAAAATTGTGCGTGGGCAGGTTTCCAAGGAGCAGTTCAAGAAAGCCGACTATGTGGCTCTTGCCGTGACCTCAGGATTCTGTCTTCTGTGCTATCTTATGCCGGGGATTGCGGGTAGTTTCAGTTCTTCATCCGATGCTTCGCAATCTCAGGTACTCGTTGATGCTCTGGTTGCTGACCGCATTACCTTACTCAAGAGTGATGCGATGAGGTCTTTCATTCTTATATGTGCAGCTTCCGCTCTGCTGTGGTGGGGATACAGTGTGCCGTCTTCGGCAAAGAAAACGTTCGCGACTCAGCCTCAGATGGGATTGTCCCGAAGGCGGACAGCCGCTTTATGTATCTGTATCCTGATTCTTGTGGATATGTTTTCTGTCGGTAAGAGATATCTCAATTCTTCAGATTTCGTGTCTCCGAGAGACTTCAAGACCCAGTTCAATCTCAGAGCGGTTGACAAGCAGATTCTTCAGGACAATGATCCCTCTTACCGCGTACTGGACTTGACGGTAAATGTCTTCAATGACTCTCATCCTTCTTATTGGCACAAGAATATCGGTGGATACTCTCCCGCCAAGCTCAGGCGTTATCAGGATGTGATAGAGAGATATCTTCTCAATGAGATAAACTCGATTTACAGTGCTGCCGGAAAAGCCTCCACTGTTCAGGAACTCGCAGATTCTCTTCCTCCCATCCCGGTACTTTCTGCACTTAACTGCAGATATGTTATTTTGGATGACAATATTTCTCCCCTTGTCAATAAGCAGGCTCTGGGCAATGCCTGGTTTGTCGAGTCTGTCGATAGAGGGAGCAAGCCTGAAGAGCAGATTGCCTCGCTTGCAACTGCTCCATCGAGGGTCATAGATTCTGAAGATTATTTTATTGAGATGACATCATATACTCCGGACGAGTTGCATTACCATTATTCGATACCTTCCTCCGCTACTGCGGTTTTCAGTGAAGTGTGGTATCCTGAAGGGTGGCATGCGTGGATTTCGGATGATCCAGCCAAGGAGGAGATAGAGGTATTCTCTACGGACTGGATACTCAGGGCCGCAACTCTTCCTGCGGGCGAGCACGATCTGGTTATGCGTTTTGATTCTGGAGTGGTGAGTCTTGGCCGCAGACTTTCATTGGCGTCCTCCTCATTGTTGTTGGTTTTATTATTGTTGTCCTCTTTATGGATGTACGTGCAAAAAAAGCGCTCGGCCAGCATTTCTTGACCGACCAGAGTATTGCTAAATCAATAGTGGATGCCTTGGCGCAGGATTCTGAGGTCCCGGGGGTCCTTGAAATCGGCCCCGGAATGGGGGTGTTGACCAAATACCTGCTTCAAAGGGAGGATATTGATCCTGTGATGATTGAGATTGATAAGGAGTCGGTGGATTATCTTTTGACCCATTTTGACGGGATTGAGGGGAAAATTATCGAAGGGGATTATCTGAAGTTGGATGTGACCGGACTCTTTGAGGGGAAGTACAGGGTGATAGGCAATTTCCCATACAACATTTCCTCCCAGATTTTCTTCAAGATTCTGGAAGACAAGGACAGAGTTCCGGAAGTTGTATGTATGATTCAGAAGGAGGTGGCCGACAGGATAGCCGAGAGGCCCGGGACAAAGGTATATGGTATTCTGTCCGTTCTCCTGCAGGCCTGGTATGATATTGAGTATGTCTTGTCAGTGGGACCGGGAGCGTTCGCTCCTCCTCCCAAAGTGAAATCCGCAGTGATACGTCTGAAACGAAATTCCAGAACAGAACTCGGCTGTGATGAGAAACTCTTCAAGACAGTGGTCAAGACTGCTTTCAATCAGAGACGCAAGACCCTCAGGAATGCACTGAAGCCCCTCCTGAAAGAAGGGGCTGATACAACAGATCCTGTATTTGATCTCAGAGCCGAAAAATTGTCAGTTGAGGATTTTATTGCTCTTACAGCTTTACTAAGCTGATACCATCTCACTTATCTTAGCGGCCAGAGCCATAAAGGCTATACCGTCCGGGGCGGATCCCAGAGAGACAGGTTCTCCCTTGTCCCCACCTTCGCGGATTGACTGTACAATGGGAATCTGGCCGAGAAGTTCCAGCCCCATTTTTTCGGCCATTTCCTTTCCGCCGTCCTTACCGAAGATATAGTATTTGTTTTCAGGCAATTCTTCTGGTGTGAACCAGGCCATATTCTCAACGATACCCAGAATCGGGATATTGATGTTGGGATTGCTGAACATATCCACGCCTTTTTCAACATCCGCCAGAGCTACATTCTGAGGTGTGGTGACTATAATGGCCGCTTCCACGGGGATATCTTTGAGAAGACTGATATGGATGTCTCCGGTCCCGGGGGGCATATCGATGAGCAAATAGTCGAGTTGCTCCCATTTGACTTGGAGTATCATTTGCTTCAGGGCATTGCAGGCCATAGGTCCTCTCCAGACCAGGGCCTGATGCCTCTGGGCAAAGAATCCGATGCTCATCCATTTGACTCCATATTTTTCAATAGGGATGATCCATTCTGTCTCATCTTCCTTTTGAGCGTCAGGGACCATTCCTTCCGTGCCTGTCATTGTGGGGACGGAGGGCCCGTAAACATCAGCATCGGCGAGACCGACCTTGAATCCCTGACGGGCCAGGGCAACTGCGAGGTTGACTGCCACAGTGGATTTTCCTACTCCACCCTTGCCCGAGGCGATACCAATGATATGCTTGACATCCTTGATCATTTCGTCTCCGAGCTCGGAAGGATTCTTTTTCGTTTTCTCCTCTTCAATCACGATTGTCTTGACTTCGACCTCAGTCCCTTCGGGGCTGTTTCTGATGATGGCAGCGCGGGTGCTTCCCACCAGATACTCAGTCAAGGGATCTCTTCTTTTGGGGAAGCCCAGAGTGACAATCACTTTATTCCCTTCTGTGTCGATGTCTTTGACCATCCCGAGATCAACAATATCTCTATCGCCCTTCCCGGGATGTTTAACTTCTTTTAAAATTTTAAGGAATTCACTCATATCAAGTTATCTGACAAGATTCATTTCGTCAAGCAAATATCCCGCACCTCCGAATTTGTCCACCATAAAGAGGACATAACGGATATCCACGTTGATACATCTCTGGACGTTGGGTTCGAAAATGACGTCTCCGCTCATCGCCTCCCAGTTGCCGTCAAATGCCAGTCCTATGAGATTGCCGTCAGCATCCATAACAGGACTGCCGGAGTTGCCTCCTGTAATGTCGTTATTGGTCAGGAAGCAAGTGACAAGAGC
>DCIC01000033.1:7546-21410 GCA_002315825.1 Bacteroidales bacterium UBA1736
CGAGCAGGAACGCGGAACTCATAATTGTCAGGGTCTTCCTTCTCCATCACTCCTTCGAGAGTTGTGTAATGTTTGTATAGAACACCGTCCTTGGGAGAATATGACTTTACGTTTCCATAGGAGAGGCGGCAAGTCATATTTGCATCAGGGTAAGAAGGCTGTCCCTTCTCCCATTCAAGAAGACCTGCGGTGAAAGCCTTTCTGTCATTGTCAAATTGCTGCCTGTCGGATTCATTGACTGCAGATCTGAAGATAAGGATTTTATCCTTGATCTTTCCTAAGAGTATGAATGCGGGATCAAGGTCCAGATCAACTCCCGAGGCTTTTGCAGTCTCGAATTTTTCCGCTGAGGTGAATACGCTCTTCTCGAACAACTCATCAAGGCTCTTTTCTGACAGGTCCACGCTGATCTTATCCTCGGGATTGACATTGTCAAGATAGTGTTTTACAAGAGCGGAGGCTTCTTTTCTGTCCAAAGCGCAATTGTAGTCTTTATAGACGGAAGAGTTCCTTGACTGCGAGAAGCCGAGAAGCTCTATTTTCAGCAGGGTTTCTGAGAGCAGAGTGTAGGCGCAGTCCACTGCCGAGAATTTATTGATATAACTGTCAATGTTTTCCAGAGCGCCACCGTAGGCTTTTGTGCGTTTCTTCGAATCGGATACCCACTTTGTGAAGTCAGCCTCTTTCTGAGTCTCTCTTTCGATTACTTGAAGCTTTTTGAATGCCTCTTTCTCTCCTTGCCATTTCTTCCATCCGTTGGATGATCCTGCATATTTGCTTGCATATTGGAGATTGACAACAGGGTCAGCCATCCTTGCCTCCCACATTACATCCTGACGTACTGTGCGGGCAGCGATACGGATATCGTTGAGGTCAAGCATATGCTGGAGCTGGGAGGCTGTCATAAATCTCTGAGTGCTTCCGGGATATCCCATAATCATCGCAAAGTCTCCATCTTTGAATCCTTTCAGAGAGACTTTGAGAGACTGCTTGGGAGTAAGTGGCTTGTTGTCCGCAGAATACTCGGCGGGCTCATTGTCAGCTCCTGCATAGACTCTGAACATTGAGAAGTCGCAGGTATGGCGGGGCCACATCCAGTTGTCTGTATCTCCTCCGAACTTTCCTGAAGATGAGGGGGGTGCACCGACAAAGCGGACATCTTTGTAGATCTTGGAAATGATGAGGTAGAATACATTGTTGTTGTAGAAGCTGGTCACTTCTGCGATGCAGTTGGGATTGTCCTCAACGGCCTTTTTTTCGATGGACTCGATAAATGCTTCCATCTCCTGCTCGGAATCGTTGTGCTTGTTGACCATATCAGTGACATCGGTCATGCTCTGAAGGAAACGGACAGTAAGGCCGGGTACCGGAAGTTCTTGACCTCTGTTCATTGCCCAATAACCATCCTCGAGATAATTATGCTCGGGGGTGGAAAGTCTCTGGATAGAACTGTATCCGCAGTGGTGGTTTGTGACAAGCAGGCCTTCATCCGAGATGATTTCAGCGGTACAGCCCCCACCGAACTGTACAATTGCGTCTTTGATGGAAGAATGATTGACACTGTAAATCTGGTCTGCCGAGAGGCGGCAGCCCAGATCCGCCATTGCCTTTTCATTCATTTTCTGAAGGAGGGGCAGAAGCCACATTCCTTCATCTGCTTTTGCGCTTCCGGCCAGAAGGACCAGAGCGGCCAGTGTGAAAAGTACTTTTTTCATACGTATCTATAATTAATTGTTTCAAAATAAAACAGGTTCCAACTCCTTGGGGTGGAAGCTTTTCCTGTGGTGTATGCTCATCCCGTATCGGCGTATGGCCTCGATATGTTCTTTTGTGGGGTATCCCATATTTTTGTCCCATCCGTATTGGGGATATTCAAGGGCCAGGGTTCTCATATAATCGTCCCTATAGGTCTTTGCGAGGACTGAGGCAGCGGCGATACTTGCATAGGTGGCATCTCCGTGGACTACGGTGGTGAAGCTGAACCCATCGAAAGGCTTGAATCTGTTCCCGTCCACGAGAAGGTGTCCGGGTCTGAGTTTCAATTGCCGGACTGCTCTCTGCATTGCGAGTATCGAAGCGTTCAGAATGTTTATCCTGTCAATCTCTTCCGGACTCACACTGACTACTGCCCAGGACAGTGCCTGTTCCTGAATCAGTGGTCTGAGACTTTCCCTCGCCTTGGCAGTCATCTTTTTTGAATCGTTGAGCAGAGGATGGTGGAAATCTTCCGGGAGGATGACGGCAGAGGCAAAGACGGGTCCTGCGAGGGGCCCGCGCCCGGCCTCATCGCATCCGGCTTCAATCCTGCCGGCAACCATATAAGGCTTCAATTCGTTCATCTTTCAAAAACCCCGCACCTGAAAAGCAGGTGCGAGGCCTTGTCTGTAAAATCAAGAATGATTAGAGTTCTTTGATCTTGATGTTCTTGAAGAATACTTCGTGGCCGTGGTCCTGGATAAGAATATGCCCCTTCTCGAAATTGCCGAAGCCGGGATAGATCTTATATTTGCTGCACTGTACCAGAGCGTTGAACATCTGGTTGTTTCTGTCATAAGAAACGATTTTTACGCCATTGAGCCAATGCTCCACGTGGTTGCCGTCAACAATGACCTTTGCGGTGTTGAATTTGTTGATGTCAAATCCCGCCTCTTCTTTGTCGGCGCGGATGAGGTCATATAGTGAACCGAGTGTTCGGTTACCGTTCACTCCCAGCTTTGCATCGGGATGACGGATGTCATCAAGAATCTGGAATTCACAGCCGATGGATGAACCGCTGGACTCGAGATCTGTCTGGACGAAATACTTGATACCGCTGTTGGCACCTTCCGTGATTTTGAAATCCACGGTGAGAATGAAATTCTTGTATTCCTTTACAGTGATGATATCTCCTCCATTGGCAGCTTCTCCGCCGCCACCGTCTTCTACGACGAGCATCCCGTCAGCAATGTGCCATCCCTTGTCGGGGAAAGCGTCGCCCTTGGCACTGATCCATCCTTCGGTGGTCTTTCCATCCCAGAGGAGTTTCCAGCCATCTTTGATTTCTGCCTTTGTGAGGGTGTTGTCCTGCGCTCCTGCGGTGCATCCGATGAGGGCCAGGGCCATAATAATGATATATTTCTTCATTTGTCTATGTAGCATTAAAGTTTGTAATAATCTTCCCAACCCTTTCTTGGAGGCAGACCTGCGAGCAGAGCTGAAGCGAAAGGATCACCGATGACTTCCTTGGTGTTGCGGTCAAACTTGAATCCGTGACCGAGTCTCTGTGCAATGACACCGAGGTTGAATACCTGGCTGAGAGGTCCTGCAACCTCAAATCTTGAGCGTGCGACTTCTTTACCCATACAAGCCAGAAGGAAGTTTGACCAATGGTCTGAAGTGCTCTTGGGTACTTCTGGAAGCTTGTTGGCCATATCCTTTGCAGCCTCTTCAGGAATGATGCTGAGGGTCGAACCGTGTGAGCCACCCTTGAAGATGAGATCCTTTGAGTAGATTTCCTTGCCGGGGTTGAGCTTGCTGGGCTTGAGCATTCCTCCGTTGACTGTAGGAACGTCGGAGCTGATCTCGCTTGTGCCGTATCCTGCAGGGACCTCAGGGATGTTGTCCAGACCGTCGTACCAGGTTATGTCGCAGGAAGGCATTTCTCCTCTGCGGGGGAAACGGAACTTCAAAGTGGTGGACATAGGGAAGAAGAAGTTGTTGTGGCCGTCTGCGCGCAGAAGCTCCACTTCGTAAGGAAGGCCGAGGTCGAGGAACTCGTGGACGGTGTCGATGAGGTGAGCACCCCAATCTCCCAGAGCACCCATACCGAAGTCATACCAGCAGCGCCAGTTTCCGCGGTGGTATTTGTCGCTGTATTCGTGATAGAGCTGACTCATATGCCACAGATCCCAGTCCAATGTCGAGGGGATTGGCTCTGCCTCGGGATATCTTGAAATATTGGGATCCCATTTGTGCCAGCGGCGGTCATTGTTCATATGGGCGGTGACAGCTGTCACGTCCTTGATGATACCGGCATCCAGCCAAGCCTTGAACTGGAAATAATTGCCTTCGGAATGACCCTGGTTACCCATCTGGGTTACAACTTCGGGGTGCATCTTTGCTGCCTGGATGAGCAGCTCGTTCTCCATAAAGGTGCGCCCGAGAGGCTTTTCGCAATATACGTGGATACCTTCCTTGATTGCGCGCATCGCGATGGGGAAGTGAGAGAAATCAGGTGTTGCAACGAATACGGCCTCGATCTCCTTGCCCATTTCATCGAACATCTTTCTGAAATCTTTGTATCTCTTGGCCTTTGGATATTTGGCCATTACTTTTTGGGTATGCTCGGCTCCCATATCCACGTCACACAGCGCAACGACGTTGGCAAGGCCGGTGGCTGCAACGGCGGCTTCATCTTCAGCCCCGCGGAATCCGATACCTATGAGTGCGACATTCACTTTCCCGTTCGCCCCAACTACGGGCTTTGCAGAGGTGCTGGAGGTGAATGCCTTGACGGGACTTTCAAGTCCTTCGACTGCGAGAGCTGCTGCAGCTGCCCCTGCGGTCTTGATAAAGGTTCTTCTGGTTAACATAATTATGTGTTGTTTAATAGAATTCTTTTATTTCAGTAAAAGTACATATTATTAGTCAAACCAACAAAATAATTGACTAACTTGCGGGGGTGTCTGAAAAGGAAGAATATTGGCCGGAGCACAGGGTCTTTCACGCAGCAGCATCCAACGTAATGGGGACTGTTCTGGATTTTGTTGTCTGTGGGGAGTCTGAGGAAAAAGTGTCTGAGCTGTGGAAAACCCTTTACTCACGTGCCCGCGTACTGGATTCTTGTCTCAACAGATTCAAGCCGGACAGTGAAGTGTCCCGATTCAATTCTCTTCCCGAAGGGGCGGTGATGGAGTGCAGCAGAGACCTGTCAGAGATTCTGGCGGTCTCGCTTGATTACAACAGAAGGACGGGGGGACTTTTTGATGTCACGAAGGGAAAGGCGGCTCAGCTGTCATTTGATCGGGGGCATTTGATAAGCAAATTCTCGCCCGGGGTGAGTCTGGATTTCGGGGGCATTGCCAAGGGGTACCTGCTCGCCCTTGTCAAGGAAATGCTCGGGCAGGGAGGGGTTGCCGATGCTTTTGTCAATTTCGGCTGCAGTTCCATTCTTGCGATGGGGCACCATCCTTTCGGAGACTGCTGGAAAGTGAGCCCGGAGTTTGACAGGACTGTGGAGTTCAACCTCAGAGACACATCCCTTTCTCTTTCAGGCAATCAGGATGGATACTGCGGAAGCATTGTCAATCCTCTGACGGGGGAGAGAATGATGGATGCTCTGGTCAGGGTCGTGGAAAGTGAGGACCCTCTTGAAGCGGAGGTGCTCAGTACGGTGCTGTGCATATCCGATTCTCAAAGTTCAGAGCGGTTTTTGAAAGAATTCAGAATAACTAATTATTACACATATGACAGAGGAAAAAGGAATTGATGTCGGATTACGGCAGTTTATTAAAAATCTCGGCTATGTTGCGGGCGGTGCGACACTGCTTGCTTCTGCTCCCTGGCTTACATCCTGTACGCCGGAAAAATTGGAGGAGATAGGAAAACAGAAGGCGCGCATCGGCTTGATAGGAAGTGGGTCCAGAGGACAATACCATATCCATAATCTGCTTCAGATTCCCCACGCGGAATTGGTTGCCATATGTGATATCTATCAGCCCAATCTGGATGCCGCTCTGGCTCTGTGTCCGGGGGCAAAGACTTTTTCCGATTATCACAAGCTGTTGGAAGACAAAGATATCGATGGCGTGATAATAGCCACTCCCCTGAGTTTCCACGCTTCTATGACCCTTGATGCTCTTGCGGCGGGAAAACACGTCTTCTGTGAGAAGGCGATGGCATTGACTCTTGATGATTGCAAGAGAGTGTATCAGGAATATCAGAATACGGACAGGGCCTTGTTCTATTGTATGCAGAGAATGTATGACGAGAAATACATCAAGGCAATGAAGATGATTCAGGACGGACTGATAGGAGATGTTGTAGGTATGCGCTGTCATTGGTTCCGCAATGCCGATTGGCGCAGGGAGGTACCTTCTCCGGAATATGAAAGGATGATCAACTGGAGGCTCTATAAAGAATACTCGGGCGGACTGATGACCGAACTTGGAAGCCATCAGTTGGAGGTATGCAACTGGGCTATACATAAGATGCCCACATACATCACAGGCCTTGGAGACATAGTTTTCTGGAAGGATTCCCGGGAAGTATATGATAGCGTGAGTGTGACTTATGGATATGCGGACGGCAGGAAGATTACTTACGAGTCTTTGATTTCCAATAAGTTCAACGGAATGGAGGAACAGATTCTGGGAAGTATGGGAACTATGGATCTGTCCAGGGGAGTCTATTATTTGGAAGATGACAATATGGTGCCCGGAATGAGGAAACTGATGGATGAAATCAAGACAGGAGTCTTTGCTTCAATCCCTACCGCCGGTCCCAGCTGGAGGCCTGAACTGAGGTCCGCATATGTACCCCATCCAGTAATGGAAGGCGGATTCGGGGTGACCAGCGGAGAGAGTATGATCGGTGCGGTCAAAGATGGGTCCGATGTAATACTTTCGGCATTCTGCCAGTCCTGCATAACAGGCGAAAAAGCCAAGGATGTGGTTGAGGAGGCATATTGTTCCACTGCCCTCTGCCTGCTGGGCAACGAGGCGATGGACCGGAAGATGGTCCTGACTTTCCCTGACGAGTATAAGATCCCATATATGAAATTCTAGCAGAGATGAAAGATATTGTTATTACCGGTCGAATTGTTAAGAGAGAGTTGTATGTCCTTCTCGCTTGTTTCATTGTCGGAGTCCTGACCAATCTGGGAGCTATCATATTTTACCACCGTCCGTTCACTGAGCTTTTCTCCCAGATCGGATATGTGGTCGTTTTCAGCGTCATTCTATATTTCCTGCTTTGGATTGTGAGACTTGTCGCTTTGCTTATCAAGCGAATAGTCAAGTAAGCCACAGTATTGTATATGTGTTAATTTTTGTTTAGATTTGCGAGGATATACCCAAAATGGGATAAACTGCATAATTTAAACAAAAATATAACACAAGATGAAAGAATATTCAACCAAAGACATCCGCAATGTGGTACTTTTGGGCTCAACCAAATCCGGAAAGACTACATTGGCGGAGGCTATGCTCTTTGAGGGCAAAGTCATTGACAGGAGAGGAACAGTTGAGGACAAGAACACTGTTTCCGATTATGAGGAAATTGAGAAGATCAACCAGAGATCCATTTATGCAGCTCCCCTTTATGCTGAGTTCCAGGGCAAGAAGATCAATATTATCGACGCTCCCGGTTCCGACGATTTCTGCGGCGGAGCATTCTCTGCATTTAAAGTATGTGAGAACGGTATTCTTCTCGTAAATGCTCAGCAGGGTGTCGAGGTCGGCACTGAGATTTTCTCCCGTTATGCCGAGAAGGCCAATCTTCCTCTTGCGATAGCAGTAAACCAGCTCGATTCCGAGAAGGCAGATTGGGACACAATCAAGAATTCTCTTGCTGAGGCATTCGGCGGAAAGCCCGTATATCTTCAGTTCCCTGTTAATCCCGGAACCTCATTCGACGGATTCGTTGACCTCCTTTCAATGAAGTACTATCACTTCAAGGACAATAACGGAACCCGCGAGGAGCTTGATATTCCCGCAGAGTATGCAGATGAGGCTGAGCTCCTCCACGGACAGCTCGTTGAGAAGGCCGCTGAGTTTGATGAGGCTCTGATGGAGAAATACTTTGAGGAGGGTGACCTTTCTCTCGAGGAGATCAACAAGGGTCTTGCCCAGGGTTTCACTTCAGGAGAGGCATATCCCGTATTCTGTGTTTCCGCAAAGAAGGATGTCGGTGTAAAGAAGCTTATGGAGTTTATCCTCAATGTAGGAGTTGCTCCCAAGTGTGACGAGACTGCACCTGCAGGACTTTATATTTACAAGAACAATGTTGAGCAGCACCTCGGTGAAGTTTCATTCTTCAAGGTGATGAGCGGTGTTGTCACTACAGGCGTTGATTTTGAAGAGTCTGCCAACGGCGGCAAGGAGCGTTTCTCTGCAATGTATGCAGCTGCCGGTCAGAAGAAGGAGTCAGTCGCTTCCCTTCACGCAGGAGATTTCGGTTGCGTTGTCAAGCTTAAGAACGGAAAGTCAGGCACCACACTCGCAGTCCCCGGATCAGGTCTTGACTATGGAAAGACAGAGTTCCCTGCACCCAAATATCGTTGCGCTATCAAGGCCAAGGCTCAGACAGATGAGCAGAAGCTCGGTGACGCTCTCAAGAAGATCGCTTCTCAGGATCCCACCTGCATCGTGGAATACTCCAAGGAGTTGCGTCAGACCATCCTCAGCGGAAATGGAGAGCAGCATATCAATGTTATCAAGTGGCGCATCAACAATGAGTTCGGTGTGGATGTAGAGCTTTTCTCTCCGAAGGTTCCCTACAGAGAGACCATCACAAAGGTAGCTTGCGCACAGTACCGTCACAAGAAGCAGTCAGGTGGTGCAGGTCAGTTTGGAGAGGTTCACCTCCTCGTATGCCCTGCTGAAGGCGAGCTCAACACCAAGTTCAAGATTGATGGAAAGGATACACAGCTCAATGTCAAGACACAGGATATTTCCGAGCTCGAATGGGGCGGAAAGCTTGAGTTCTACAACTGCGTTGTCGGAGGTGCCATCGACTTGGGATTTATGCCCGCTATCCTCAAGGGTATCAAGGAGAAGATGAACGAAGGACCTCTTACCGGATCATATGCCCGCGATATCAGAGTATTCGTATATGACGGAAAGATGCACCCCGTTGATTCTAAGGAAATCGCCTTCATCATTGCTGGACGTAATGCCTTCAAGGAGGCCTTCCGCAATGCGGGTCCTAAGATTCTCGAGCCTATTTACAATGTTGAGGTAATGACTCCTGCTGAGTATCAGGGAGCTTGTATGTCAGATCTCCAGAACCGTCGCGGTATCCTCGGTGATATGGGTGCGGACAAGGGCTTCTCAATCCTTAAGGCACGTGTTCCTCTCGCAGAGATGTACAGATACTCAACCACATTGAGTTCAATCACTTCCGGAAGCGCAACATTTACTATGGAGTTTGCTGACTATCAGCCTGTTCCCGGTGATGTTCAGACAAAGCTCCTTGCCGAGTACGCTGCTTCCGAGTCCGAAGAAGATTAATTTTAAGGGACATATCATTTTGCAGGTGGCTCTCAGGGCCACCTGTTTATCATAAACCGAATTACTATGTATAGAACGCATACATGCGGAGAGCTCCGCATTTCAGATGTCGGGAGTCAGGTGACCTTGTCAGGTTGGGTTCAGAAAGTCAGAAGCCTTGGAAGTATGACTTTCGTAGATCTCCGTGACAGATATGGAATCACTCAGCTTGTCTTTGACGGGACAGCCGATCTTGGACGCGAATATGTGATTCAGATCAAAGGTACCGTTATGGAAAGGGAGAGCAAGAATCCCAAACTTCCGACAGGTGATATTGAGATCAAAGTGGCAGAGACCAAGGTTCTGAACAAGGCTCAGACTCCTCCTTTCACGATTGAGGAATCATCTGACGGAGGTGAGGACATCAGGGCGAAATACAGATATCTGGATTTGCGCAGACCTCCTCTGCAGAGAGCTCTGGCTCTGAGACATCGTCTCGCACAGGAGATTCGCACATATCTCGACGGACAGCAGTTTATGGAGATAGAGACTCCTTATCTGATCAAGTCCACTCCTGAGGGAGCGCGGGATTTCGTGGTGCCTTCACGTATGAATCCCGGTAATTTCTATGCGCTTCCCCAGTCTCCTCAGACATTCAAGCAGTTGCTTATGGTGGCTGGGTACGATCGCTATTTCCAGATTGTAAGGTGTTTCCGTGATGAGGATCTTCGCGCTGACCGTCAGCCCGAGTTTACGCAGATTGACTGTGAAATGAGTTTCGTCGAGCAGGAGGATGTCCTCAATATGTTTGAGGGTATGATGCGTCAGATGTTCAAGAATGCGGTCGGTGTGGATATTCCTGACCCGCTGCCTCGTATGAGCTGGTATGATGCAATGGATAATTATGGCTCGGACAAGCCTGATATCCGTTTCGATATGAAGATCCACGAGGTGACTGATCTTGTGAAGGGTTGCGGATTCAGTGTTTTTGACAGCGCGGAATATATAGGTGCCATTGCTGTCAAGGACTGTGCTTCTTATACCCGCAAGCAGATCGATGAGCTGACCGAGTGGGTAAAGAGACCTCAAGTCGGAGCCAAAGGATTGGTTTACATCAAGCTCGCCGAGGACGGTATCAAGTCTTCAGTGGATAAGTTCTATACACCTGAGCAGGTCAAGGCTATAGCAGACAAGGCAGGGGCACAGACAGGTGATTTGGTTCTCATTCTTTGCGGTCCCAAGAGGAAGACCCAGAATATGCTCGGTGTCCTTCGTATCGAGATGGGCAACAGGCTCGGTTACAGGGATCCCAAGGTGTTTGCGCCTCTTTGGATTGTGGATTTCCCTCTTCTTGAGTGGGATGATGAGACTCAGCGTTTCTATGCTATGCACCATCCTTTCACTGCCCCCAAGCCGGAGCACGAGGAATGGTTCTATAGCGACAAAAAGGAAGACCTTGAAAGAGTATGTGCAAATGCTTACGATTTTGTCCTCAACGGCACTGAACTTGGTGGCGGTTCAATCCGTATCCACAATGCAGATATGCAGAGCAGGATGTTTGAGGTACTTGGAATCAGTAAGGAAGAGGCTGAATATAAGTTCGGTTTCATTATCAATGCCTTCAAGTTCGGGGCACCCCCTCACGGAGGTCTTGCATTCGGATTTGACCGTGTATGTGCTCTCTTTGGAGGTCAGGAGACAATCCGCGACTACATCGCTTTCCCCAAGAACAATCAGGGCCGCGATGTGATGATTGATTCTCCTTCAGAGATTGACCGGACTCAGTTGGATGAGCTCCATCTGGATATAAAGGCATAAGCAATTGAAAGGCTCTCGAGGGAAAGTTGGGAAGAAGGGAGAGGATGAGGCGCTTGAGTATCTTCTTGGTAGGGGTCATACAATATTGGCCAGAAACTGGAGGAAACACAGGTGTGAGATTGATATTATTTCACTGGACTCCCGCGGCCTGCATTTTGTTGAGGTGAAGACCAGGACATCCGGAAGGATCAGTCCTTTGGAAAATATAACACCTTCCAAGAAGAGGAATATGGTCTGTGCGGCGATGGATTTTCTTTCCAGTGAGCACAGGGAGCAGCTATCCTCGGTGGAGTTGTTTTTTGATATTGTCACAGTGGTGTTCGAAGGTTCCACATTTGAATTGGAATATATCCCGGAAGCCTTCATACCGATATTTGATTGACCATGGATTCTCACTTTTATTGTGTCATCATGGCGGGAGGAATAGGTTCCAGATTCTGGCCTGTCAGCCGTGCGGCAAGACCGAAGCAGTTCCTTGATTTCGGGAGCGGGCAGTCATTTCTGCAAGCTACATACCAGCGATTTGAAGGACTCATACCTGCTGAGAATATAATAGTAGTGACCCTGGTCCAGTATCGGGAACTTGTAAAGGAGGAGTTACCTTCTCTTCCGGAAGAAAATCTTCTTTGTGAACCATACAACCGCAATACCGCCCCCTGTCTTGCCTATGCGACATACGTACTGCTGAAAAGAGACCCGCAGGCCATTATCGTAGCCACTCCTTCCGATCACTTGATTGTCGGATTGGAGATGTTCAGAGAAACTGTAAGAAAGGCTCTCGGATATGCGTCCACTACAGAGTCTCTGATTACTCTGGGGATTGTTCCGACAAGGGCGGATACCAATTTCGGTTATATTCAGGTGAAGGGGGGCAAGACCGGATCTTCTCAGGACAAGCCATTGAAAGTGAAGACTTTTGTGGAAAAACCGGATGCTGCTCTGGCTCAGGTTTTCATTGGCAGCGGCGAGTTTTTCTGGAATTCGGGTATGTTTGTATGGAAGGCCTCTGTAATCCGCTCTGAAATGGAAAGATATCTCCCTCAGATGACAAATCTGTTCAAGGGATGGGACAAATACCTCGGGACTTCGAATGAAGCGGCCTTCATTGAGAGAGTGTATGCTGATATGATGCGTGTCTCCATAGATATCGGAGTGATGGAGAGGACAGACAATGCTTGGCTGTTCCCTGCGGCATTTACCTGGGCTGATATCGGAAACTGGGAGTCCTTCTATGACAATCTGTCCGATAAGGATGAGGATGGAAATTCAGTCAAGACTTCCGGTAAATTGCTCCTGCAGGAAGACAAGAACAGTGTGATTTATTCCGGTGCCGGAAACAAGCTTGTGGTGGTAAAGGGTTTGGAGGACTACATAGTCATAGATACAGACGACATTCTGATGATCTGTCCCCGGGATGACAATAAAATAAAAGAAGTGATTTCCCAGATCGGGATGCCCGAATACGAAGAATACAGATAAGGTTATGAAAGTAGTTATCAGCGGATATGGCAAGATGGGCCATATGGTGGAACAAGTATTGACACGTAGAGGGATTGAAATAGCCCTGGCGACAGAAGATGTGTGCAGTATAGACAGAGAGCTTGCTTCCGAATGTGTATGCATAGATTTCACGATGCCGGATTCGATAAGGAAGAATTATCCCTTCCTGGCTTCAGCTTTCAAGGCGGTAGTTATCGGTACTACCGGGTGGAATGACATACGTGAGGATGTATGCAGGGAGTTTGAAAAGAATGGAACTCCTATGATATATGCATCCAACTTTTCCATCGGTGTGAATGCTTTCTTTGCCGGGGTGGAAAGAGTGTGTGAAATCCTGAAGAACTGCAATTATGAGCCTTCAGTCAAGGAGATTCATCATATCCACAAACTCGATGCTCCGAGCGGGACAGCCAAAACTGTGGCTGAAGTTATTGCCGGCAGCCTTGGAAGTTTACCTCAGATAGAGTCTGTCAGAGAAGGAGAGGTGCCGGGCACACATATTGTCGATCTCAAAAGTGATTGTGACAGAATCAATATCACCCACGAAGCCTTCTCCCGTCAAGGCTTCGCAGAAGGTGCAGTTGCAGCTGCATTGATGACTCAGGGATTGACAGGAGTGTATGAATTCAAAGATTTGATATTGAAATAATAATACCTATGGAGAACATTCGCATTTATGGCTGTGGCACAGCCTTGCTCACACCGTTCAACAGAGACGGTTCAGTTGATTACGAGTCTTATGCGAGAACCTTGGACCGCCAGGTGAAAGCCGGTGTGGATTTCCTGGTTCCGCTTGCAACAACAGGAGAGACGCCTGCATTGAGCAATGAAGAGAAGCTCAAACTCCTGCACGTTGCCCGTGAGCATAGCGCCGGTCTTCCTCTGCTTGTCGGTTGCGGATCCAATTCTTATGAAGCGACTCTCTCAAATATGCGTCTTCTTGAAAATGAAGGGGTGGACGCATTCCTTGTTGTAGTTCCTTTCTACAACAAACCAACCCAGGAAGGCCAATATCAATATTTCAAGGCAGTGGCGGCTGCGAGCTCCAAACCTATTGTTATATATAATGTCCCGGGAAGGACCGGCGCGAATATGACTGCTGACACTGCAATCAGATTGGCTGAAGAGTGCAGCAATATCATAGGAACAAAGGAAGCGTCAGGGAACTATTCTCAAATGAGTGAAATAATCCGCAGGGCTCCTGAAGGCTTTGCAGTGCTGAGCGGAGACGATGACCTGACTCTCGCGCTGATGTCCACAGGCGGACACGGTGTGATAAGTGTTGCCTCCAACATAGCCCCAGCAGAGGTGGCATCTATGGTCCACGCTCTACAGAAGGAGGATATGAAGACAGCAAG
>DCIC01000033.1:21553-21868 GCA_002315825.1 Bacteroidales bacterium UBA1736
CTCCCTCTTCAGAAAAGACGGACAAGATTATTTCCGAGACCCTGAAGGCTCTCTTCGAATAACTGCCCCCAAAGCGTTCAGACGAGTGTCGATTGACTCATAACCCCTGTCGATCTGCTCGATGTTTTCTATGCGTGAGACCCCGTCTGCGGACATCGCGGCAATCAGCATCGCAATACCGGCTCTGATATCCGGCGAAGCCATTGTGCCTGCTCTCAGCTGGATTTTATGGTCGTGACCTATGACTACTGCGCGATGTGGATCACAGAGAATAATCTGTGCTCCCATATCGATTAGTTTGTCCACAAAAAAGAG
>DCIC01000033.1:21938-22216 GCA_002315825.1 Bacteroidales bacterium UBA1736
ACTACCAACATTACTGACAGAAGGTCGGGCGTCAGTCCGGGCCAAGGGGCGTCGGCGAGTGTCATAATGGAGCCGTCGATGAAACTCTCGATTTCATAGCTGTCCTGACGGGGGACAAAGATGTCATTGCCTCTTTGCTCAAGATGGATTCCCAGTCTTTTGAAACAAGAGGGGATTATGCCCAGATTTTCAGGTGAGACATCGCATATTGTGATTTCACTCCTGTTGATGGCCGCCATTGCGATGAAACTCCCGACCTCGATCATATCGGGAAGGAT
>DCIC01000033.1:22271-26684 GCA_002315825.1 Bacteroidales bacterium UBA1736
GATCCTATCCCTTCGATGCGGGCTCCCATCGAAATCAGCATTTTGCACAATTGCTGGATATAAGGCTCGCAAGCTGCATTATATATAGTGGTATCTCCTTCGGCAAGGGTGGCTGCCATCAGAATATTGGCGGTTCCGGTGATGGAGGCTTCTTCCAAGAGCATCGACGTCCCTTTGAGTCTTCCGTCCGATTTGAGGTGGAAGGCCATTCTTTTCGAATCATATGAAAGGCTGGCACCGAGTTTTACCAGACCGTCGATATGTGTATCCACCCTTCTTCTTCCAATCTTGTCTCCTCCGGGTTTTGGAAAATAGGATCCGCCGAATCGGGAGAGAAGAGGCCCTACGACCATTACCGATCCTCTCAGGGCAGCACATTTGCGGACAAAATCCTCACTGAAAATATAGTCTTCGTTGATGCTGTCTGCGCAGAAACTAAATGTCCCTTTCCCCTTGGGTGTGACTTTCACTCCCATATCCTGAAGCAGGCTGATCAGATTGCGGATGTCCAGAATATCGGGGATATTGGATATGCTCACTTCTTCTTCTGTCAGAAGAGCGGCGCTGATGACTTCCAGCGCTTCGTTCTTGGCTCCCTGAGGGGTTATTTTTCCTTGCAGCGAGTGTCCGCCTTCGATAATGAAACTGCTCATTGTTGATTATTGTATTATTTCCACTTCCGGGGTCAAAGATACTGAAAACTTCTCTCTGACAGAATTGGTCACCACTTCCATCGCGTTGAGGATATCCTCCGGACTTGCGCTCCCGCTGTCATTTACTATGACGAGGGCCTGCTTTTCATATACGGCAGCCTGTCCTATGCGTTTCCCCTTCAATCCGCATTGCTCAATGAGCCAGGCTGCGGGCACTTTCAACATCCCCAGACCTGCGTCATAATGCGGTACCGGGAAATGCTCGCCGTGCTCTTTTTCCGCTACGCCGGCCACGTGCAGGAATTGGTCCATCGTAAGGACCGGGTTTTTGAAGAAACTTCCTGCGCTGCCTATTACGGCGGGGTCGGGCAATTTGGCCTGTCTCATTTTGATGACCTCTTCCCTGATCTGCTGGGGGGAAGTCGGCTCTATCCCGCCCAGGGCATCGCAAAGCCCTTGATATCCGCACTGAGGCCTGGCCTTTCTGGAAAGACGGAAAAGAACGCTTGTGATAATGTAGCGCCCTTTGTCAGGGGCCTCTTTGAAACGTGAGCTCCTATATGCGTATGCGCACTCATCTTTTTTGAAGGTGACTTTTTTCTTTTCCTGTATGTCATAGCAGACAACACCGCTGACAACATCCTTGATTTCGACTCCGTAGGCTCCGATATTCTGGACTGCGGCACCTCCCACATCCCCGGGGATAAGTGAAAGATTTTCCAGCCCCCACAATCCGTGGCCGCAGGTCTCTTTGACGAGTTCGTCAAATGTGACTCCAGCGCCGACGGCAATGGGGATTTCATCCAGTCCGACATCCACATATTTGACGAATTTGATCTTGGAGTGAAGGACCGTGCCGGGGAAATCCGCCGTAAATAGCAGATTGCTCCCTCCTCCAATACATAATACAGGCTGAGGAAGCGTGTTGAAATCTATTTCTTTCAGATCGTCGGCCTTGTCATATTCGATGTATCTGGCACAGCTGACGTCCATCCTGAAGCTGTTCTTTTCTTTTAGAGGGAAATTGTCAAATGTTTTGATCATATCGGGACTTCACTAATCAAAGGTGACTATTGTGACACCCGCTCCGCCGAACTGGACTTGTTCATCTCTCACTGAGCTGATGCCGGGTATCGTCCTCAGGTATTTCTGGAGTTCTTCACGCAAGACACCTGTTCCTTTTCCGTGGATAATCCTTACGGAGGAAATGTTCAGCATTATGGCGTCATCCACATATTTTGTCACGATGTCAATTGCATTCTGAAGTCTTTCCCCACGCAGGTCAATCTCGGTGCGGAAATTCAGCTTTCTTTCGGAAATATTGGTGTCCACCACCTGCAGGGGAGCTTGCTGAGTTTTGCGAAGAGTTGTCTTGTATTCGTTGGAAGAAATCCTTTCGACCTTGTCGTGAGGCATCTTGCTGCTGATATTTCCGATGATGACGGTGACTGCCTTTGATGAGACCTTGGAAATCTCGCCGACCATTCCGTTGTCTTTGATCCGGACTTTTTCTCCTACCTTGAGGCTCCCGTTTCTGGATACCGCCGGGGCAGAGTCTTCCTCTTTCTTCCTGTCCTTCCACCTTTCTTGCCTTTTGGCAATCTGCCCTAATTTGCGGTCGATATATTCGTCTTTTGCCTGTTGGTCGGAAGTCTTCTTCTGCTGGAGCGCGGACATAAAATCCTGAAGTTCCTTTCTGGCTTCCTTTGTCTGCTCTTTCTGGGCCTGAGCTTCCTTGATTGCCCGTATGGTGTTCTCTACTTTCTTGTTTGCATCCTTTACGATTTCCTGAGCTTCCTTCTTTGCTTCGTCAAGGATGATGCGCTTCTGCTCTTTGATGTCGGAAAGCTCTTTCTGGTATTTGTCGGTAATATTCTCCAGAGTCTTGTCTGTCCTTCGTATGCGGGAGAGTTTCTCGTCGAGGGCGCGTCTGTTCCTCTCGATTTTTCTCAGATTCCTTTCTATTCCGACATAACCGTCTCCGGCCCTTTCTTCTGCGTCTTTGACAATGGATTCGGGGAGACCAATCTTCCTTGCAAGCTCGAAGGCGAAGGAATTGCCGGGAAGACCTATTTCGAGAGAGAACAGAGGGGATATGCTCTTGTTGTCAAACAACATTGCTCCATTCGCTACGCCGCATTCTCCTCCTCTTGCTGCGTAGAGCTTCAGGTTGGTGTAGTGGGTCGTGATTACTCCATAGCTCCCGCGTCTGTCCAGCTCACTGAGAATAGCTTCTGCGATGGCTCCTCCTGCGGCCGGTTCTGTTCCGGATCCGAATTCGTCTATGAGGATCAAGGTCTTAGAGTCCGCCACCGACAGCATCTCTTTCATATCCGACAGGAAAGAACTGTATGTACTAAGGTCTTTGTCAATGGACTGGTCATCTCCAATGCTTACGAGTATCCTGTCAAATATGGGCATCTCGGAAACTTCCGATGTGGGGATCAGCATCCCCCATTGGAACATATACTGCAGCAGTCCGCAGGTCTTCAGACATACGGACTTGCCTCCGGCATTGGGCCCGGAGATAAGCAGAATGTGTTTGGCCGGGGTCAATGTGACAGTGAGCGGGCATATCGATTTGCCTTCCTTCTTGAGGGCTTTCTCCAGCAGGGGGTGTCTTGCCTTGCGAAGATTCAGTGTGCCGTCCTCGGAGAGGACAGGCATTCCGGCGATAAGGTCAATG
Organism: Bacteroidales bacterium UBA1736; assembly: GCA_002315825.1. GTDB lineage: Bacteria > Bacteroidota > Bacteroidia > Bacteroidales > UBA932 > Cryptobacteroides. Next base: position 25,611 of record DCIC01000033.1, read on the forward strand.
GCTGTCTGGGCCTTGGATATGAGAAAATCGATTTCTCCTATAAACTCTGCACCTTTGACGAGGTCGGGGACATAGGGTCTGAGGAATTCGCTGAATTCGTACAGGATGCGGGCTATTTCACGGCTCTCGGCAAAGCGCAGGTCAACGATGTCATTCTCGATTTCGATGATTTCTGCCGGCTCGATGAAACTGGTCTTGCCCGAGGCGGACTCGTCATAAACGAAGCCCGGGAGACTTCTCTTGCTTGCCGTATTGACAGGGATCAAGTATTTGCCGTCCCTGATGGAGACCCCGAGGTCTGCATCGGTGATCCCATCCAGCTGGGCTTTCTTAAGGATTGCGTTGGCTCTTTTGGAAAGGGCCGCTTCTTTCTCCTTGAGATTCTTGCGTATTCCATATAGATTGTCAGAGGCCGTGTCCTTGACTTCTCCGAACTTGTCCAAGATGACATCTATGCGGCGCTGGATCTCCGGGTAATTGTTGATGGGAGCCGACATCCTCTTGAGAAGGGGGTATATCCCGTCTTTGGTGTTGCGGAAGAACCAGCAGATCTTCCGGATGGTGTCCGTCATCGTCCTGAGCTTTCCCAGCGAAAGCAAGTCAATGTTCGACCCCTCTTTCAACAATGGGGTGAGGAAGGGCAGGCAGTCAATGTATCCTCCTGTGGGGAAGCTTTCCTCAAACATCACAATGAGTTTCATCTCGTCCGTGAGCTGGAGCCTTTTGCAGATCTCCGCCCTGTCGGAGGAAAACTCCTCCCTCTCTACGCGCTTTGACGCGTAGTCGGTGGAGCATCTGTCGGATATCATTTGACGTATCCTGTCGAAACCGAGCTTATTTTCGAGTCTCGCGTCTGTCATTCATCAGTATGTTCATCAGTTCATTGACTCCCTGTACGCTATTGATCTTTCCGTCCCGGACAATAGAGATGGTACCGGTCTCCTCGGAGACGACAAGAACGGTGGCGTCGGACTCTTCGGACATTCCGATGGCGGCCTTGTGCCTGGTCCCATAGTGGGGAGGGATGTCGGTCCTCTTTGTCATCGGGAGAGTGCACCGGGCTGAAACTATGCG
>DCIC01000033.1:26768-27516 GCA_002315825.1 Bacteroidales bacterium UBA1736
CGTCTGTGTACGAGAGCGTCTATGTTGTCTCCCGAGTCTATCAGGACTCCCTCCATAGGAGTAGTATGGGGAAATACTATAAGGGCTCCTGTCTTTTCCTTTGACATAGCCATACAGGCTTCCACAATCTCGGTGATGTCCTTGTCGGCCAGATGCTTGTCCTTTATGGCAAACAATCTGGACCTGGCGCCGATCCTGGTGAGGAAATGGCGTATTTCCGGCTGGAAAATGATAATGAGCGCGAGGACGCCCACATCAATCACTGTCCCCATAAGGGAGGACATCATCTTCATCCCCAGTGAATCGACAATCAACTTGAAGATCACCATCAGCACGATTGCGATGAATATGTTGAAGGCGGAAGAATCCTTTATCCATCTGTATCCGAAATACAGGATAAAGGCGACAAGAAGAATATCAATAATATCCGTCAGAGAAAGGTTGATGAACCCGAGAATTTCCAGAAGCATAATATGCAAATATAATATTTTTTTGACTTGGACCGTGCCTGTCACTATACAAAATTTCGCTAAGTGCTTGAATATTGAAAAATTAGTTGTATATTTGCAGCCCGCCAAAGTATAAGGTGGATTATAATTTATTTATTATCAAACAATTATCTAAAAATGCCTGGATTAATTGGAAAGAAAATCGGAATGACTTCCGTTTTCAGTGCCGAGGGAAAGAATATTCCATGCACTGTTGTCGAAGCTGGGCCATGTGTTGTTACGCAAATCCGTACAGTTGA
>DCIC01000033.1:27562-32295 GCA_002315825.1 Bacteroidales bacterium UBA1736
GAAATTTCAGAAAAGCATGCCAGCGAGCCTCTCAAGGGCCATTTCAAAAAGGCAGGAACCACTCCTCGCCGCAAGCTTGTTGAGTTTTCAGCAGACTTCGCAGGAGAGCTTAAATTAGGCGATGTCCTCACAGTTTCTGACATTTTCACAGAAGATGTCAAGTATGTGGACGTTGTCGGTACTTCTAAAGGTAAGGGTTTCCAGGGCGTTGTGAAGCGTCACGGATTTGCCGGAGTAGGTGGAAAGACCCACGGTCAGCACAACAGACTCCGTCACCCCGGTTCTATGGGTGCATCTTCATGGCCTTCACGTGTATTCCCCGGAATGCGTATGGGCGGACATATGGGCAATGAGAGGGTTAAAGTATTCAACCTTCAGGTTGTCAAGGTGATTCCCGAGAACAATCTTCTCGTTATTAAGGGCTCTGTACCAGGAGCTAAAGGTTCTTACGTAATAATGGAGGCTTAAGGTATGAAATTATCAGTCTTGAAAATCGACGGAACAGATTCCGGAAAGCAGGTTGAGCTCGATGAGAGAGTATTCGGCATCACTCCGAATGACCATGCTATTTATCTTGACGTAGTCCAGTATCTTGCTCACCAGCGTCAGGGTACTTCTAAGACAAAGGACCGCAGCGAGATTGCACACAGCACAAAGAAACTCGGTCGTCAGAAAGGCGGCGGCGGTGCACGTCACGGAAGCTTGAAAGCGAACATTTTTGTAGGCGGCGGCCGTGTATTCGGTCCCAAGCCTCGTATTTACAGAACAAAGTTGAACAAGAAGGTAAAAGCTCTTGCACGTTTCTCAGCCCTTTCTTACAAGGCACAGGAGAACGCCATCACATTCGTAGAGCCCTTCACAATGGAAGCACCCAAGACCAAGGAGTTCATCCAGATCCTCGCCAACATCAAGGCAGGTGACAGAAAAGTCCTCTTCGTACTTCCTCAGAATTCAACTAATATTTACCTTTCGTCACGCAATCTTCCTTATGTGAAGGTTATCACTGTTGATGAGATCAACACTTACACCATTATGAATGCCAATTCTCTGGTACTCGTTGACGGTGTTCAGGATATCCTTTCATCACGAGTTAGATAGGACGCTAAAAAGATAAAGCGATGGGAATAATAATTAAGCCAATAGTAACAGAGAAATTAACGGATCAGGGCGAAAAGTTGAACCGTTACGGCTTTATTGTTGACCGCAAGGCCAATAAGCTTCAGATCAAAGCCGCTGTGGAGCAAATGTACAATGTGTCAGTTGCTGATGTGAATACAGTCAACTATCACGGAAAGAAGAAATCCCGCTTTACAAAAGCTGGTCTTCTCAGAGGTCGTGCAAATCACTTCAAGAAGGCTTATATCACTCTTGCAGGTGAGGATAAGATAGATTTCTATAGTAATATTTAAGGAGGGTTGAACAATGGCAGTAAGAAAATTCAAACCAGTAACTCCTGGTCAGAGAAACAAAGTGATCAGCACTTTCGATGAGATCACTACCAAGAAACCTCATAAGGCATTGTTGGAGCCCCTTAAGAGCACAGGCGGTCGTAACAACACAGGTCAGATGACAGTCCGCTATATCGGCGGCGGTCATAAGAGAATGTACCGTGTAATCGACTTTCTGCGCGACAAGGATGAGTGCACAGCAAAGGTTCTTACCATTGAGTACGACCCTAACCGCAGCGCACGTATCGCACTTGTCGAGTATGAAGATGGTGTAAAGAAGTATATCATTGCACCTAATGGACTTAAAGTAGGACAGATCATCGCATCCGGAGCAAAGGTTGCTCCCGAAGTAGGTAACTGTCTTCCTCTCAGTGAAATTCCTGTTGGTACACTTGTACACAACATTGAGCTTCGTCCCGGACAGGGTGCCGCTATGGCACGTTCAGCCGGTACTTTCGCTCAGCTCGCTGCACGTGAGGGAAACCACGCTGTTCTCCGCCTGCCTTCAGGTGAAACCAGAATGGTTCTCGTAGCCTGCCGCGCTACTGTTGGTACAGTATCCAATCCTGATCACAATTTGGAGTCATACGGAAAGGCCGGTCGCAGCAGATGGCTTGGCCGTCGTCCTCACAACCGTGGAGTTGTCATGAACCCTCATGATCACCCTATGGGAGGAGGTGAAGGTCGTGCATCCGGTGGACATCCCCGTTCACGCAAGGGTCTTCCTGCTAAGGGATATAAGACACGTAATCCTAAGGCGTCTTCAAATAAGTTCATCATCGAAAGAAGAAAGAAATAAACGGAATTAAACTTTAGAGATTATGAGTCGTTCATTAAGAAAAGGTCCATATATCCAGGAAGCCCTGGAAAAGAAGGTTCTTGCTATGAATGAAGGTAGCAAGAAAAAAGAGGTGGTCAAGACTTGGTCACGCGCCAGTATGATTTCACCTGACTTCATCGGCCATACAATCGCAGTTCATAACGGAAACAAGTTCATTCCCGTTTATGTAACAGAGCAGATGGTAGGTCACAAACTCGGCGAGTTCGCCCCTACACGTACATTCAGAGGACATTCAGGTAACAATAAGAAGTAATCATTATGGGAAAGCGTAAAAGACTTATGGCTGAGAGCCTCAAGGAGGCAAAAAAGGTTACAGCTATTGCCAAGCTGAATGACATCCCCACTTCTCCCCGCAAAATGCGTCTCGTTGCAGACACAGTCAGAGGACAGGAAGTGAATCGCGCTCTCGATCTTTTGAAATTCTCAAAGAGAGAGGCTTCTGTACGTCTGGAGAAACTTCTTCGCAGTGCAATTGCAAACTGGGAAGCAAAGAACCCCGACAAGAGCAAAGAATTGGATAACGGTAATGTTATCGTCAAGACCATTATGGTTGACGAAGGCCGTACACTCAAGAGAATCCGCCCCTGCCCTCAGGGCCGTGCCGGACGTATCCGCAAGCGTTCCAATCACGTTACAATCATTCTTGATGTTAAACCAGCAACAGTAGAGAAATAATATGGGACAGAAAACAAATCCTATCAGCAACAGAATCGGTATCACCCGTGGTTGGGACTCTAACTGGTGTGGTGGTAACTATGCAGAGAAGATTGCAGAGGACTATGAAATCCGCAAATATCTTACAAGCCGTCTTTCAAAGGCCAGCCTTTCTAAGATTGTCATTGAGAGAACTCTCAAGCTTATCACAGTGACAATTCAGGCTGCACGTCCCGGTGTCATCATCGGTAAGGGTGGAGCAGAGGTTGACAAACTGAAAGAGGAGCTCAAAAAAGTGACCAAGAAGGATGTTCAGATCAACATCTTCGAGGTAAAGAGACCTGAGGTTGACGCACACATCGTAGCTGACAGCATCGCACGTCAGATCGAGGGCCGTGTATCTTATCGCCGTGCTATCAAGATGGCTGTTGCCAATACTATGAGAGTAGGTGCTGAAGGTATCAAGGTTCAGATCAGCGGCCGTGTAGGTGGTGCGGAAATGGCTCGCTCAGAAATGTTCAAAGAGGGACGTACTCCTCTTCATACTTTCCGTGCAGACATTGACTACGCACTTTCAGTAGCCAACACAAAGGTCGGTGCTCTCGGAATCAAGGTATGGATCTGCAACGGTGAGCGTTACGGAAAGCAGGATCTTTCACCTAACGCAGGTGTTGCTGCCAACGCACAGGCTCCCGGACAGGCACGTCCCGGCCGTGGCAATGAGCGTGGCAACCGTCGTGGCGGAGCAAACCGTGGTCCTCGCAAAGATGCGAAGAGATAACAATTTGCTATATTTTATGGCACGCGGCAATTATTTGTCGCGTGTTTTTTTATATATTGCGCCTATTATTTCAGATGTAATGATTATGAAAAAATTTTTGTGTGTATCAGTATTGGCTGTAACTATCCTCGGGTGTGCAGCAAAAGTATCGGATGAGGAGAGATTTGCCGCCTATGAGCAGGCAGTACAGGAGTTGATGGATTCTTATACCGCGAAGGCCGGTGCGATTATGGAGAATGCAGATCTTTCCGAAGAGGAAAAGAATGCCAGCATTGAGAAAATGAGCGATGAGATTGAGAAAGGAATATTTGACCTTTCTGTCAAGACCATCAAGGAAGACCCTACAAGTCCTATCTCCATTGACGTACTGAAGAATTGCTATTATTATATGGAGCCTGAAGAGTTGTCTGAAATTATCAATTCTCTCAGTGACTCTCTTAAGAGCACGCCCTTCATTTCGCACCTTGAGCAAGGCATTTCTGCCAAGGAGAATACGGCAGAAGGCAAGATGTTTACGGATTTCACCATCATTCAGGACCCCGACAATCCTCAGGGCAGTACTGTGAAGTTCTCTGACTATGTCGGAAAGGGCAAGTATATGCTTGTTGATTTCTGGGCAAGTTGGTGCGGACCCTGCAAGAGAGAAATTCCAAATCTCAAAGATGTCTATGCTCGCTTCAAGGGAGACGACTTTGATATTTTGAGCGTTGCCGTATGGGATGAGCCCAAGGCGTCTGTGGATACTGCCGCTGCATACGGCATTCCTTGGAATCATATCATCAATGCAGGCGAGATTCCCACTGACATTTATGGCATTGACGGTATTCCTCATATCATTCTTTTCGCACCCGACGGTACAATTCTCAAGAGAGAACTGCGCGGAGAAGCGATAGCTCAAGAACTCGCAAAGTACATTAAGGAGAAATAAGCTCCTTACTGCTAATGGATATTCGGGAAAAAATTTCCTTGTTTCCTCATTCCCCCGGAGTCTATCGTTATTATGACTCCG
>DCIC01000033.1:32380-34657 GCA_002315825.1 Bacteroidales bacterium UBA1736
CCGGAGCGGCTCAATGTCAAGACGAGGATTCTTGTTTCCAAGATAGCGGATGCCCAGTACTGTGTTGTTGATTCGGAATCTGACGCCTTGCTGCTTGAAAATAATCTCATCAAGCAGTATAAGCCGAAATACAATATTCTGCTGAAGGATTCCAAAACTTATCCTTGGATATGCGTCACTGCTGACACATACCCAAAAGTGTTCCTAACTCGAAGGGTGTTGCAGAACGGCTCCCGGTACTTCGGCCCGTACAGTTCGGTGGTTCACGCCAGAAGTCTGTTGGATTTTATAAACAGAACATATCCACTGCGCAGTTGCAAACTGAAGATAGACGCACAGACCATCCTGCGAAAAAAGGTCAGACCTTGTCTGGACTTTCATATAGGGAAATGCAAAGGGTGTTGTATTGGGGCAATCTCAATAGAAGAGTATTGCTCCAATATCGAGGAAATTGTAAGTCTGTTGAAGGGAAACGTTTCGGATTTGATAAAGGAAAACCGTTCCCGTATGCTTGAGGCCTCATCCGCTTTGGATTTTGAGGCTGCTCAGGTATTCAAGGATAGGGTTGAAGCTTTGCAAAAGCATTATGCCAAATCGGTGATTGTCACGGCTTCCGGTAATGACAGTGATGTCTTTGGACTTGTTTTCGAGGGATTGGAAGCGTTTGGCAATTTTCTTCGCATAAGAGGTGGCGCCGTGGTACAGTCTCTCAATCTTGGGTTCAAGCTTAATATTGAAGAGGAGAGAGAATCAGTGTTGAGCACTTTTCTCTCCGAGATAGAATCCAAGTTTGGGGAGTTGTCCAGGGAAGTGATTGTCCCATTCCTTCCGGATGTGGAGATAGAGGGTGTTCAGTTTCGTATTCCCGTAAAGGGAGATAAACTGACTCTTCTGGAACTCAGTATGAAGAATGCCCGGGAGCAGCAGGCCAATTCCTTGCGGGAGAGGGAGCATACCGACCCGGACGCTTTCAGAAATTCTGTAATGGAAGAGCTCAGGGTGGCTCTGGGGATGAAGGAACTTCCTATGCATATTGAGTGTTTTGACAATTCCAATATTCAGGGTACCAACCCAGTAGCGTCCTGTGTGGTCTTTCGCGGAGGGGTCCCCAGTAAGAAGGATTACAGAAAATTCAAGATCAAGACAGTAATCGGGGCAAATGACTATGCTTCTATGAAGGAGGTGGTGAACAGGCGGTATTCACGTATGCTCAAGGAGGCTCCGGATGATCTGCCTCAGCTTGTGGTGATAGATGGAGGGAAGGGTCAGCTGAGCTTTGCTTATCAGGCTTTGTCTGAGTTGGGATTGACACAGAGACTCGTGGTGATAGGATTGGCGAAGCGACTTGAGGAGGTGATACGGGTAGGGGATCCTTATCCTTTGTTTATTGACAGGAATTCTCTGGCCTTGAAAGTCCTTCAGCAGATCCGGGACGAGGCTCACCGTTTTGGAATCACGTTTCATAGAAGTCTGCGAAGCAAGGCTCAGATCAGTTCTGCGCTCGGAGGTATTAAAGGAGTGGGGGAGCAGACTCAGCAGCGTTTGCTGATGCATTTCGGGAGTGTGGCGAGAATTGCTGCCGCTACCGAGGAGGATATCGCCGCATTGGTTGGAACGACTCTTGCAAGAAGAATAAAGAGCTCGCTATGCGCAGAGTAACCATTTGGTATTAAAGTTTTTTTTGTTAAATTTGCGAAACATATTGCATATTAAGATAACAATATAATAAACTAAAATCTAAAGTTATGGAATACGATGAAATCGTAAGCAAGGTCAAGGCCATAATCGTTGACAAGCTTGGTGCCGAGGAGACAGAAGTTACTGAGACAGCAAACTTTACAAACGATTTGGGAGCCGATTCCCTCGATACTGTTGAGCTTCTTATGGAGTTTGAGCGTGTATTTGACATTAAGATTCCTGATGAGGAGACAAGTACAATCGCAACAGTGCAGGATGCTATTGACAAAGTGGCTGAGAAACTTAACCAAGAGTAAACTTCATTTTGAATAAGGTGGAGGGTGACTAATAAGTCCAAACGGATTTAGAGGTCACCCTCATTTTTTATTATAACTTACCTCTGAGCATCGGCTGTCCCCTCCAGAGACCTTCCGCGCTACGCGCTCCATCCTGTCTCTCGCTTCGCTCGAGTCTCCCATTCACTTGGCGAGGGCGGCCACAACAGCCGACTGCATCGGGGTAGGGGTAAAACTCTGTGTATGAGGATTTAGGCGCAAAGTTGAGCTCGTCCCTGTAAAGAGTGCATTAAGTGAAGATATG
>DCIC01000033.1:34704-38453 GCA_002315825.1 Bacteroidales bacterium UBA1736
GCCAATGCTCCCGCACAAACATATCCTTAATTCTACTGTTGGAAGTCCCTTATCGTTTTCTCGTAATCACTCACCCCTGATAGACCGCTATGTAGTGGGTCCTTCTGTTGACCAGAGCCTCTAGAAAGGGCTTGGTCGACACGAGGTGTCATCTGGTAGCCTGTATTGGCTATGTGCGCTTACCACAAAATAACTTCTCGTCGAAGAGAGTTGCGTTCTGCATCAGTTTATTGGAACAGAATACAAAATCTTCATTCGTGGCCTCTTTCCTTTTTCTGCCTGTGGCCCATAGAGAACCGCTTTGTAGAAACGGTTGTTGTCCAACATTACCGCGGATTGAGTTGTTGAATTGTCAGAAAGATACTGGGAAGCGAGCTGGTAGCTGATATAGTTGGAATATCCGTAGTTGCCATAAGAAGAGCCATAGCCATAATTGCCGTAACCGCTATACATTCCGCTGTAGTAGTTGGCGTACATCAGATTCTGGTAATAGTTCTGATAATCCTCCTCGGTGGTCACAGATGAGGTCACATAACTTTCGGTTTTCATAATCATCAACCAGATGTCATAGTTCGAGAGCTTGACAGTGTCGGCGGTGCGGAGCACTTCCTGAACGTGATAAGAAATGTCCGGGGAGTACCAAAAATGAGATCTGTCCACATAGCCCATATTCTCTGTGACTGAGGCGGAATTCGTGAGACTTGCGAAATTGACAACAGTGTCGCGGTCAATTCTGCAGGTGGGATTCAGGATTTCAGGATAAAAATCCATCTTGGTATAGTCCTCGGGGAACTCGAATGGAAGAATAATACTGGCCTTGTGAATAAAGGCTTTTGAATAGTCGCCGTACTGGCGGACTTCTTCTATCAGCTTCTTCTTTATCTCAGCTGCAGAAATGACAGGCTTTGCGCTTCCGCCGCCTTCGATGTAAATCTTGTCCCCTACCTCACGGGATCCTTCCTGGGTCGTGGCATTGAAAGCATATTGGGGAAGATCTCCGATGGTACCGTTGGTCAGCAGCGAATCAGCGTCATAGATTTTGTCCGGGCCAAAGTAGAAAATGAAATTGGTATCTTTTCTCACACCGTTATATTCGGAACTGAATGTCAGATTGGCGTAACTTCCGGTAAGGCCATAGGTCTGTCCGTTCACGTTGAGCTGCAGATGGAAAATATTGAATCGTCCGCCCTGCCCCAGAGGATTGTCTGTCTGGAAGAGGATGCCGGGGTATTTGTCGAGATAGGTCTTGATATCTTTGAGATCCTCCTGCTTGATATTCATATACTTGGCGGCGAACTCATCTGAGAAATCGAAGGTCAGGGAGTCTCCTCCGCTGAATACGGGAACACCTCTGGTGACCTTTTTGTTGTAATGTTTAGGGATAATGTTCCCGTCACTGTGCTTGATTCTTTCACTCAGCTCGTAGACATTGACATTCTGGATGATATTTGCTTGAGACGGTTCTGCTGCAGAAATCGTGTCAAGAGGGATTGTCAAATAGAAGCGATCGAACTCGGGGTTCGTTCCATAATCCAAAGTGTCATATAAGGGGACCAATGTAATCGATCCCGATCTGGTGGAGAGTCGCCCTTCTTCATCGATGATTGAACCGAAAGTGAGATATCTGTTTGAATATCCCGACAGGCTGTCGGCAATTTTGAGAGTGACGTCTTCCAAGTCAAATTCGAAGGTCCTGATATCATACTCCTGATCGTGGGGGATAAAATTACGCCCCATCTCGTCATCCACCTTAACACAGGATCCAATCAAAACGACAGTTGCCAAAAATGGCAGTAATTGTATCTTCATCTTCTAGAATTGGTCATAAAAACAATCGTACTCGTCAACGAATCCACCGCTCTGAACGGATTCTTCATTGAAGGGGAGTACAGGAAGGTTGAGACTTTCGCAGGTCTTTATCAGCTCGGGGTCAATATCCTTTGCCCCCAAAATGATAGCGTCCGAGTACTGAATCGCGGTTTTCGCAAGATTTATGCCAGTCGGAGCAGATAGGGCGGGGGCATCCTCGCTCTTTACGCCACCGAAAGCGATCTTTCCCTGGAAGTCGGGGCTGAATGCCTCCTCTTTTATGTCATCATAAAGAGAAAGTACGACTTTGCAGTTGGAGAAAATTGGGTCGTCCACATAATTCTTTTTCAGATACAGCGGCACAAGATGGGATATCCAACCGTGGCAATGAATGATATCCGGTGCCCATCTGAGTTTCTTCACTGTTTCCAGGACTCCGCGGGCAAAGAATACAGCTCTTTCATCATTGTCCTTGAAGAAGGAACCGTCTTCATCTGTGAATGTCTGTTTTCTCTTGAAATAATCATCATTGTCTATGAAATAGACTTGAATCCTCGCAGATGAAATAGATGCGACTTTTATAATAAGAGGACGGTCCACTTCACTGATAATGATGTTCATCCCGGAGAGACGTATGACTTCGTGAAGCTGATTCTTTCTTTCATTGATGCAGCCGTATCGGGGCATAAATGAGCGGATGTCTTTTTTCCTTTCTTGAATACCCTGCGGGAGGAGGCGGCCAATCCGGGCTATCGGACTTTCCGGGACATAGGGGAAAATCTCGGAATTGACAAACAGCACTTTTTTAACAGTCTTATCCATTTTATCTAAAATAAATCCAAATCGTACAAAGATAAGAAATTTTTTATATAATTTTGTACGTTATGTCTTTATCTGAGAATAAATTAATTGGCCGCAGACTAAGAAATGCATATGTGTCTGCCATTGTCAGTATCAGTATGGTATTGTGGCTTGTGGGGGTTGCGGCTCTCCTTCTTGTAAATGCAGGAAGGGTCAGTGATTTTTTCAAGGAAAATCTTCAGGTATCGGTACTTATGAAGACCGATGTTTCTGAAGAGCGAGTATTGGAATATCAGGCAGAGCTTGACCGTCAGCCTTTTATCAAGGGGACGCGTTTTGTGTCCCGTCAGCAGGGAGAGGAAGAAATGAAGGAGATTCTGGGGGAGGATTTTCTCAGCGTGTTTGAAGTGTCTCCCATTCCTGCTTCCATCGATGTGACCCTGAAGGCCGAGTATGTCGAGCAGGACAGCCTGAAGCTTGTGGAGGATGTGATATTGCAGTCTCCTCTGGTAGATGAGGTGGCATATCAGGCCAGTCTGGTGGAAGCGCTGAGCTCCAATATCAGGACCATAGGTCTTTTCCTCTGCGCATTCATCGCCCTGCTTCTTTTCGTGTCCACTGTACTTATTTATAATACGGTGAGGATAAGTGTCTTTTCCAACCGCTTCACCTTACATACAATGAAGCTGGTGGGAGCGACCCGGGCCTTTATCAGAGCGCCTTTCCTTGTGAAGTCGGTGTTTCAGGGATTGTTGTCGGCTATGATAGCAATCATCCTCCTGCTTGCTCTGCTGTTTGTCATAAGAGCTCAGTTTGAGCAGCTGTTCGAGATATTCGGACTTACCCAACTTATGACGGTGCTTGGTATTGTTGTCGCTGCGGGCGTTTTGATCTGTGTGACGAGCACATTTTTTGTTGTGAATAAATTCATATCCTTGACCAAGGATGAAATCTACATCTGATATGGGAAATATGGCTATTACCCCCAAGGGGTTGAGATTGTTGGCTGCCGGTGTTCTGGTTATGGCCGCGGGATTCATTCTAATGTCCGGAGCGGGGAATTCGGATCCGAATGTTTTCAATTACGATATGTTCGATTTCCGCCGTCTGGTTGCGGCGCCCATTGTGATTCTTTGTGG
>DCIC01000064.1 GCA_002315825.1 Bacteroidales bacterium UBA1736
CGACTGATGAGAAGTGCAAAATGGATCAAAAAGACGGTGGCAAGATTGGTAACTTATTTTTCGAGATTCACTAAGAACGTTCCATCTCTCTCCGGATATCTTTTTCCTTAATTGACTGACGCTTGTCATACTGTTTCTTGCCCCTTGCAAGAGCAATGACAAGTTTAGCGTAGCCATTATCCGCCACAAACAACCTGACGGCAATGATAGTCAGACCTTTTTCCTTATCGGAATGCTGAAGGTGGCGTAATTCTTTCTTTGTGAGAAGAAGTTTGCGGTCGCGTTTGGGCTCGTGCTGACCCCAGGATCCCCAGAAATATTGAGCGACATTCATCCCTTTCACAAAAAGCTGGCCGGTGGCGTCAAAATAGCAATATGAATCCTGGAGAGACACTTTCCCCGCTCTGATGGACTTAATTTCGGTCCCAACCAACTGTATGCCGGCAGTATAAGTTTCTATGAACTCATAATCAAAGGCGGCACGTTTGTTACTGACTTGTATCTTACTCTTGGCTTTTGGCATAACGGATGCAAATGTAAGAAAAAAGAGTAACTTTATGTTTTATTTCCCCATTCATATGCCAAAGATAAAATTCACAATGACCGCCGAGCTCCCTGAAGCCGAAGAATTGGATATCCGTCAGATATACAACTCCTTTGAGAACACAGACATTGACTTGATCTGTATCTTGGGACCCACAGCCTCGGGAAAGACAGGATATGCGGTCAGGCTGGCTACTGAGATAAATAGGATATGCGGTTTGGAAAGAGCCGAAATAATATCTGCAGATTCCCGTCAGGTTTACCGCGGAATGGATATCGGGACAGGCAAAGACTTGAATGAATACGGAGAGATACCCTATCATTTAATCGATATCCGCCCTGCAGGAGACAAATATAATGTATATGAATACCAAAAGGATTTTGTGGAAGCATTCCAGGAGATCAAGAAAAAGAACGGTATCCCGATACTATGTGGAGGGACCGGCCTTTATATCGAAGCTGCGACCTGCGGCTATGACTTCAATAAGGAAAATCCCTGCGTAGACCCATCACTATTGCCTCATAATACTTATTACATCGGGACGCTTGTCAGTCGTGAAGAAAGGAATACACGTATTGACAAAAGGCTGAAAGACAGGATCAACGAAGGACTGGTGGAAGAAGTACAGGGACTCCTTGATTCAGGAGTCAGCCCGGACACACTTATCTACTATGGTCTAGAATATAAATTCGTCACACAATATCTTATGGGCGAACTGAATATGAATGAGATGGTCACGCTTTTATCCAACGCCATCCACCAATTCGCCAAGAGGCAAATGACTTGGTTCCGAGGAATGGAACGGGACGGGATTGTCATCCACTGGACCCGTGTCTGAGGCTTATTTGCTCGGATTGTGAGAGAAAGAGCGACGTGGGCCCTCCTTTTCTCGCCAATATGCCCCATCAAACTCAGGATAGACGTAATCCCCTTCCCTGTCAATGACAAAAGAAAGATATGTAATCTTCAATCCCATCTCCAGAAACATCTTCTCATAGAATGTCTGGACTTCAAACAAAGCGGCATTACCCTGCGCAAATGTTGCGGGGTCTTCCGCATACAGATCCTCGGTACAAGCCAGAATTTTCATACCGTTGGCCAGAGCAACAGCCTTTGAGTATTGATGAAGGAACATACTGTCCGTTTTAAGGCGGACAACAGCTCCGGGACTCATCATCTTCCGGTATTTCTCCAAAAACACAGGGGAAGTAAGACGAGAATTTTCACTCTTCATCTGGGGATCTGAGAATGTCAGCCATATCCCCGATATCTCACCGGGGGCAAAAAAAGCAGTAATGAATTCTATTCTGGTCCTGAGGAATGCGACATTGCCCAATCTTGCTTCATTAGCCTGTTTGGCTCCTTTCCACAATCTGGCTCCTTTGATATCCACTCCGATATAATTGAATTCGGGGTTGCGTCGGGCCAAGTCTATCGTGTACTCACCTTTCCCACAACCAAGCTCAAGGATGATTGGCTGAGGCTTGGCAAACATCTTCTCGTTCCATTTGCCCTTGATTTCGTGATCTTTCAAGGAGAAATATCCATCACAGAGCAGGTCTGTGGCCGAGGGCTGAAGCAGACAGGAAAATGTCTCATTCTCAGCAAATTTCTTCAATTTCCCGTGTCCCATTGTCTCTTATTCTTTTTCACATATCAATCCTATTCCACGCAGACCATTGATCTTTTCGACATACACCCAGACCTCCCACTTGCCGTATTCCGATGGCACAATCCCAGTCCTATATTTGACAACCGGCTCGGACATATCCCAAAACACTTTGTCATCAGCAATCAGAACACCTGACGGAGATTTTACTTTGATATTGACAGGGAAGGAGCCATATGAGCGCTGATCGATTCGCGAATACAGAGACAGATCATATACAGATAGACTGTCACTCATATCCGGACAAAAGCGGTAACTTCCATCCAGTGCACACTGATCCGGAAAGAGAAAAAACTCCTCGCTCTGTGGTTCGCTGCAGGAAATCAAGCCCAAGGCAAGAATCCCAAGCAAAGCAACATTATGACTCAGTCTTAGTCCCATCCTTCTGAGGCTTTCCGCGTCTGGAATGTCTGGAATTGTTCCGTCCTCCGGACTTCTTTTTCTTTGGCTTGTCGAAACGGCTGATGCTGTCATCCCCTACGGCAGTAATGAACTCTGGAGCCTGAGGAATAATATCAGACTTCAAAGACTCGGGCTTGATACCGTTTCTGTTCATCTTGATGATTTCCGCCACCTCAGAAGCCTTGACAGGATACAGATCGGACATAGACGACTTATCATAGGAGAAATACATTGTCTCCTTGAGAATATCCGTCTTCATAAGATAAGCAAAGCCATCCTCAAGCTCCAAAGGTTCTAACACCTTCGGTATCCTTGTATGTGCATCAGCATAAACAGCAGTCTCATAATTAAGGCAACACTTGAGCTTCCCACATTGTCCGGCCAGCTTCTGAGGGTTGAGAGAAAGATCCTGCACCCTAGCAGCAGAAGTGGTTATTGACTGGAAACTCGTGATGTAGTTGGTACAGCACAGCTCTCTTCCGCAAACGCCAAGTCCACCGATCAGCCCTGCCTCCTGTCTTGCTCCAATCTGCTTCATCTCAATCCTGATGCGGAATTCTTCAGCAAACACCTTGATAAGCTGTCTGAAATCAACCCTGCCGTCAGCGATATAATAGAAAATGGCCTTTGTCCCGTCTCCCTGAAACTCAACATCCCCAATCTTCATCTCAAGGCCCATCTCGGCTGCAATCCTTCTGGCCTTGATCATTGTATCCTGTTCGCGGGCAATCGCTTCCTGCCATTTCTCAATATCCACACTCTTGGCCTTGCGATATATTTTCTTGAATTCCTGCGTCTGGGGATCAATCCCTTTGCACTTCATCTGACGATATACGACTGCACCTTCGAGAGTCACAATACCGAGATCGTGTCCATTGGCGGCCTCAACAATCACCAGATCGCCCTGACGGATACCCTGACCCGATGTATTCTGGTATATACCTTTCCTCGTATTCTTGAACCTCACCTCAAACAAATCCTGACTGACGACAGGAGGGACTCCTTTCAACCAATCGTGATCCCCGAGTTTACAGCAGCCCTGCCTGTAGGTACACTGCCTTTCTCCTGTCCGGTCATCAACAGTGACAGTACAGCCTCGACTGCAATCATATTTTATGCTTTCATTATCACTCATATTTCACAAAATAAGCGGTCTACTAAATCACAAAAAAGGATTTTCTGATTGACATTCCTCTCTATCAAATATTGAGCCCGTCCCAATAGGGTCACAGCACTGCGGGGGAACGTTTTTCTACAAACGGAAGCATACCGCGAAAACATCCCGGCGTCACTTTCCGGAATCCCGGCCAGACCCTCCATTCCCTGCTGCACCAGAAATAGCTTGCGGAGAAAAGAGCCGGCATAAGTACAAAAAGCCCTGGCCTTATCCCTAGAAGGTATTGCAGCTATCTTTTCCCCCACCTCCAAAGCAGCAAACAAGTCCTTGGATATCAAGCTGTCCATCAAAGATATCAACAAATTCCGATATTCCATCTCCTCATCACTTGAAAAGGAGCGAGTCCCGTCTGGAGAGTAAACTCTTACGGTCTGACACCTGGAAGCAATGGTCGGCAACACTTTCTCAGGGGTATGGGTTATCAACAGAAACACAGTCTTGGCAGACGGCTCCTCAAGAGACTTGAGCAATTTATTGGCTGCAGCCGTATTCATTTTTTCCGGAAGATATATGATAACGGCTTTGTATCCTCCTTCCAAAGAGTTGAACGCGAGTTCGTTCAGTATATAATTAGCCTCCGCAACCGAGATTGAGACCAACTTCCCCTGAAATCCACATATATCATAAAGGCTGCTTTCAAGAAAATACGGATTATTGACAGCCATTTCTCGGA
>DCIC01000111.1 GCA_002315825.1 Bacteroidales bacterium UBA1736
AGTCCCGAGACTCTGACTTCCGTCAGCGATCCGCTTTCTATCACCATCGTGATTCCGCCTACAGCTTCTACTCTGGTCGAAGCCATAAGTTCCAGCCAACACCTCAAATCCTCGCCCTTGAGTGTCACAAGGCACAGTTTATTATCGAAAGGAAACATCGAGAGGACATCATCCTTAGTTATCGGGCCCTTATAAAAAGGCGCTCTTATGCCTCCCATATTGAGAATCCCCGCATCCACTGTTTCTCCGGAAATTTCTGATACAGACTTCATAAGGTAATCTACGGCCCAGTCAGACAAGTTGCTCTCCGGGCGTTCCACCACCATATCCTCAGACGAATGACTTATCACCTTGTAAAAATCAGCCATTTCAGCCTGAGCTCCGATCACAATCTCAGCGACAGCGGGAGTCACGCCCTTGCGGAAAACGGCCCCACCGGGCGAGCAATAAGAGCCTTCTTTGAAAAAGCCTCCGGCATTATCCGACAAATCCGAACTCGGAGCAGTCACCCCGGTGCGGGATCCATCCACAGAAAGCTGTTTCCACGAGAACTCCAGATTTTGAGCACCGGCCGCCAGCGTGCAGAGCAGCAAGCATAATGAAAACGCTAATCTTGTCTGAGCCATTTCCACAAGTCTTTCCAAGTGGATTTCTTGCCAAACATCAAAATACCCACCTTGTAAATCTTGGCTGACAGCCAGGCGAAGAGTATCACGGTTGCAAGAAGGATAGCTGCTGACAGGACAATCTCCCAAGTCTGTACGCCGAAAGGAAGTCGGGCCAACATTACGATAGGAGACGTGAACGGCACCATAGAAGCCCAGAATGTTATTCCCGAATCAGGTGCATTGAATGAATATATCGACAAGAAGTATCCTATCATAAGCGGGATTGTAACAGGCAGCTGCAACTGGGAGGTATCCTCTTGAGTCTCCACAGCGGATCCGATTGCTGCAAACATAGATGCATAAAGCATATACCCAAGGATAAAGAATACCAGGAATGCCACGAGGATCTTCGCAATCGGCAGATTCTGAAGTGTAGAGAGGACAACGGCAAACTCGCCCATCTCCCCGGACGCGCCGACCACACTTGTCATAGCTGAAGAACCTGATCCCATACTCCCCACGATGTTACCCGCTTCAGGACTTATACCGGAAATCACTTTCTGGCCCAGAACTGATCCTGCACCGGCAATAATGGCAATAGTGAGGACGACCCAGAGAATAAATTGTGTGGTAGCCACCAAGGCCACTCCGATAATCTTGCCGAACATCAATTCAGTTGCCTTCACGGAGCTGACAAGTACTTCTATCACGCGACTGGCCTTTTCTTCAATGACAGCCGACATAACGGTACCTCCGAACAATGCGATGAAGATATAGACAAGGAAGCCTAGAATAAGAGAAATCGCCACATATACACCCGACTCTGATACAGACTCCTTACCGTCCTCATCAATAGTGAAAGTCCTCAGTTTAATATCAGCCTTGACATCTTCCAGAATCTCATTCAAGCCGTCTATCTTGTAAGAAGCAATACGATACGATTCAACTGCATCATTGATATACCTTCCAATCTTCTCGGACAAGTCCAGTCCAAGAGGCTTCTGCGAAGTGATTTCGGAAGACAGTGTCTTGGCAGCGGTATCCAATGGCGAAATATACAATACGGCATCGTAGCCCATCTGTTCGAGCTGAACCTTGATACTGTCCACATTCCGGTCTGAACAGTCAGCAAAAAAGACAGTCTCATTGCTCTCAAGAGTAGGGTAAACTATACCGGACTGGTCCACGACTGCCACAAATTTCATCTTGTCCTTGGAATTCAGGATCAGGAGAACAGGGACAATATAGCACAATGCCAGAAGCAGAGGCACAAGGAAAGTGGTGATCAGGAATGATTTCTTCTTGACACGATTAAGATACTCGCGCCTGATGATGATTCCGATATTCTTGATTTTCATAATGATTCCTTTTTTATTAACTATTCATTTCCCTTCACCAGTTTGATGAAGATATCATTCATTCTGGGCATCAGTTCCCGGTATGAATTGATAGTGGCACCTCTGTCAATGAATGACTTGAGTACATCATTGGGAGCCGACTCACCATCTTTGGACAATATCTCGGTATGACGTCCATCCGCATCTGAATATGTAAGTTCAACACTGTTGTTGCCATATTGGCGGCGGATATCCGATACACCTCCGGTGACGACCAGCTTTGCCTTGTTGATAAGAGCGATCTCGTCACACAACTCTTCCACGGACTCCATATTGTGAGTGGAAAGGATTATTGTCGCACCCTCATCCTTCAACCTGAGTATCTCTTTTCGAATGATATCCGCATTGACAGGATCAAAGCCGGAGAAGGGCTCGTCAAGAATAAGCAGACTGGGGCGATGAACCACAGTAGTGATGAACTGGACTTTCTGGGCCATACCCTTTGAGAGTTCTTCAACTTTCTTTTTCCACCATCCCTGAATACCGAAACGGACAAACCATTTCTTAAGTTCCGCCTGGGCATCTCTGGAAGACATCCCCTTGAGCTGTGCAAGATACATAGCCTGCTCCCCCACTTCCATCTTCCGGTACAGACCTCGCTCCTCGGGCATATAGCCTATCTTCTCGACATCGGATTGAGACATTGGATGACCATTGAAGATAATCTCCCCCGAATTGGGAATCGTAATTCTGTTGATAATTCTGATAAGTGTGGTCTTTCCTGCACCGTTTGGTCCCAGAAGGCCAAAGATTGTGCCCTCTTTCATTTCGAGGCTCACCTTGTCCAGGGCTACCTTTTCGCCGAAATTCTTGCACACTTCCTTACATTCAATAAGTGCCATAGGGTAATTGATGTTATATATTCAATATCTTGGTAACAAGTTCAATGAGCAAGTCCTTGGGATCGGTCTCAACGGAAGAGTCCCCTCCCTTGCCCTTATAATCATAATCCACAAGAAGCGAGACTATCCCCATCGTCTTGCGGATCGGATAATTCCTGGCCGCCGTATCATACTCTTTCAAAAAGAAGGGATTGATACCGATCGCTGAAGCTTTGCTTGCATTGTCAGCCCCGGGATTGGATGCCAAATACGCCTCCAGACGCAGCAGCTTATTAAAATGAGAGTACAGTGCGCTCACTGCCATAGGCATAGCAAAACGGGCCATTCCTCCTATGTGAGCGGCTATCTTGAGAGCGGCGGCGGCATTGCGATACGAAAGCTCCTTGGCCAGCTCAAACACGCTGAACTGCCTGCTTATCCCTACATTCTTCTCAATCGCCTCGACACTGATATCCTTTACTCCTTCAGGGAGATTCTTGAGAAGTTTATCGGTCTCGAAAACTACTTTGGATATCTCCGTTCCAACAGACTCCGACAGGAGCTGAGCGCCTCGGGGATCGATACGCAGACCTTTCTTCGAATAATAGGACTGTATCCAGGCGGGCATCTCATAATCCCGAAGCGCAGGAGAATCCACAACGACCCCTACCTTCGACGCCTGCTTATAGAAGGACTTCCGCTTGTCAAGGGACGCTCCGTGCAGGCAGACCACAAGCACAGTGGAGTCCAAGGGTTTCTCGCAGTAGATGGACAGATTTTCAATGTCCTCCATCAGCTGTGCTTCTTTGACCATCACCAGGACTCTTCCTCCAAACATCGAGTAGGAACGGGCTGATGACATAACAGTATCCGCATCGGTATCCGATCCGTAATAGACAAACTGGTCGAAATCTCTAGCCTGAGGGTCAACAGCATTTTCCAGAATGGCATCACACAGCTTGTCAAGATAATACGGCTCTTCCCCCATCAGAAGATACACGCTTCTGAAGGACCCTGATTCAATCTCAGTGATCAGACCGGACACCTGACTTTCTATGTTGATTCCGCTTTTGGCCATAACTTACAAATGTAAGAATAATTTCACTAACTTTGAAGGGCTCAATCAGCTATTTATGAAGTCAATTTTAGGCATTGGAAACGCCATTACGGACATCATTCTGACAAATAATTCAGAAGGGCTGTTTCCCGCAGAGAACACAACGTCTCACATCAACAGTGAGGAAGGGCGGCGGATTCTTGAGCGCATCCCTGCAGCGGAAGCACTTTTCATTCCGGGAGGAGCCGCAGCCAATACCATATGCTGCGCCGCTGCGCTCGGGATGAAGGGCTCATTCATAGGTAAAGTCGGAGCCGATTCCTTAGGCGAAAGATTCGTTCGCAATATGGATGAGATGTCCATAGATGTCCGTATCCAGCAAAGCGACTCACTTTCAGGTTTTTCAATCATTGGCAAAACAAAGGAGTCCACCACCCCACGGATTATGGCCGTCCACCGTGGAGAGCCGGTATGCCTCAAGAGTGAAGATTTCCTGCTATCCGATGGTAAACCCTTCGATTTCATATATATAGAAGGCTATCTCGCCCACAATCAGGTCCTGATGAGCAATGCTGTCTCGATGGCGAAAAAGACCGGGGCCAAGATATGTCTTGATTTGTGCTCAGCATTTCTGGTCAAGAACAACCTCCAATATTTCAGGGAACTTGTCAAGGAAAACGTCGATATCCTTTTCGCAAACGAAGATGAGACAAAAGCCTTCTCGGGATGTGAAAAGGCCGAAGAAGGGATTGAAACAATATCTTCCCTATGCAGAATCGCAGCATTAAAGCTTGGGGCCAAAGGAAGCATTGTCCTTCAAGGAGATACGACGTTCAGGATTAACGCCATCCCAGGAGAAGCTCTGGATCCTACAGGAGCGGGAGATGCCTATTCGGCAGGATTCCTTTTTGGGCTTTCCCGTGGATACCCCTTGGACATTTGCGGTCATCTCGGCTCTGTCATCTCCTCAAAAGTAATAGAAAGCTATGGTCCGAAGATAAGCGGCAGCGCTGTTCTGGAGGTATTGTCGGAGATTGACAAAATTACCCGCCAAAGCGGACTCTAGAAGGAAGATGGAAATGCAAGCATCTGATACGCAAGAGCATAAGCCATCCTTCGATGCCCTTCAGTATTGGGATGCAGGCGGTCGGTCTGTGTATTGCGGAAATAATGCAGCTGCTCCTCCACAAGAGGATTGAGCCCACACACAACATTCATATCAATCAAAGGCACAGCCCAAATGGATGACGCCTCCCTTATTGCATTTACATACTCATCAAAGAACCGCCCGGTAGCATTTGCATAAGTCTCATCCGGCTGAACATTGGTCTCGCCGAACTTTGCATATGCACGGTGAATCGGGGTCAGAAGTATTATCTGCTTGTCGGGGAAATGGGATTTGAGAAATGACAACATAGTATTCAGCCGCCCCTTGAATGTATCATCACTGAATACATAGTCTCTGTGCAGCCTTTTTGTCATTACTCCGTCGGCATTCACCACCTCGGTATCTTCCGTCCACCACTGACCAAGCGGAACTGAGGCATTGTAATCATTTGAACCGATAAATACCATCAAAGCATCCACATCCATACCCCCTTGTTGGTCAATCATCTTATTTACCTGACCGATTATCTGATTGGACTGGTGTCCATTGACGGCATACACCATAGGCTTGATACCGAGAATATCCTCCAGAAACCGCCAATAGACATCATTGAGTCCCTGGGGAATCTGAGCGGGATCAGAGATGGAATCTCCGAAGACAGCCACTTTCTTTCCAAGCCATTGGCTGCTTATTTCACAATTCTGAGCGAGAGCCCCAATCTGGATAGCTGTCGCGATAAATAGTACAAAAACAATTTTTCTCATTATATCATTTTTTCAACGTCATCCGATTCTTCTGAGTAATCTTTCGGGCCTCCAAGATGGAACGATCCTATTTCAAGATACTTGCGCCTCTTGTACAACTGCCAGGTATTGAAGAAGTTGTGCCAAAGGCTATAAAAACCGCCCGCAACCGAAATAACTGGATCAAAGAAGGTGTACCCCATCCAGATGGCGAAGACAGTATTCTTCTGACCCAAGGACTGACCTGCAGTGATTTTACAGCCATATACCGAGCCGATCAGTTTCCCTGTCCAAAACTGGAGAACGCAGGCAAACAATGATACCGCGGCAATGCCTATGAGGAGACCGGCACTCTGACCGCTATGATATATTGCCCTAGTACTCATTAAGATAGCCAATGTCAGAGAAAAAGCCCATATATAGAATGACCAGTGGGTATAATCAAGCAAAAGCTTATGCAGTTTCGGCAAAAGATAGCGCACAAGCCAGGCGCAAAGGCAAGGCATTATCAGCAGAGGAAAAACCTTGGCCAGAATGCGCGAAAACGCAGTTCCGAAATCGATTCCTTCCTGAGGATAAATGAAAGGTACAATCGAAGGGACAAGTATAGCTACAAGAAGATTTATCAGGATGGTATATGTAACTACTCCTGCCATACTTCCTCCAAGTCTGCCGGTAACCACGGCACAAGCCGTCGCTGTCGGACAGATCAGACAGAGCATCCCTGTCTCGACAAGAAGTCTGTTGTCCATTATCCAAGATGCGAAGGCAGATGAGCCTCCCCTTGAGAGAACAAGGACAAGTGACAACAGCGCGAAACCACCCCCCTGGACCATCATAAGATAGATCATCCACCTGTGAGGACGCATATTCTGAGGCTCAATCTTAATAAAACTCAGAAACAGCATCACCGAGAGAAGCAGCGGCTGGATAATCTTGCACATCCTCAACAATACTGGTCCCGCAGGATGCAGAAAGGCCAGTTGATGATAGATGAGATAGATGCTCACCCCGGCAACCATACCGATGATGAGCATCCAATTTCTGATAAATTTCTTCACTTCAGCATTAGATATTCTCAAAAGGCTGGAAAGGCTTGCCGCCAGCCATAATCTCCTGAGTTGTCTCGTCAAAAGTCACCTTTTCACCTGTACGTACTGCAGCATTACACATAATGGTGGCAATTGAGTGATTGTAACCGGCCTGAACGGGAGCATTGGTCTTGACATTCCTTGCGCGCACGCAGGTCATCCAGTTGCGCATATGCAGGCTTGTCATAGGGTCTCCTCCCATATTGGCTTCTGTGCTCACTGACACTGAAGGAAGTGTGAATGTATCCAGAAGGTTTGCTTCCATACCCATTTCTTTTGCATATTTTGCTTCCATACCGCCCTCTGCAGTGACTTGATTGGTATCAAGATTCAAGGTACCTCCGTTTGAGAAGTACAATTCCTTTGTACCACCTGCGGCATTATGCATTCTGGAAGTATAGAGCACCTGGAATCCATCGGTGCTTCCTTCGGGGCCGTAATCCATCACAGCAGTGAGGGTATCGTAGTTGCGGCGGCCGTCCTTCCAACAGTAGATGCCACCGTTTGCGGCAACGCTACGGGGATGGGCAAGACCGGTAAACCAGTGGACAGTATCTATCTGATGTGACATCCACTGTCCGGGGATACCTGAT
Source organism: Bacteroidales bacterium UBA1736 (assembly GCA_002315825.1). GTDB lineage: Bacteria > Bacteroidota > Bacteroidia > Bacteroidales > UBA932 > Cryptobacteroides. Next base: position 7,419 of record DCIC01000111.1, read on the forward strand.
GAATAAGGCCAGAACAATCTGTATTCAAGATATTTGCGAGGATCCCAAGGCTCGTATGGACGATTGATGAGATATCTCTTCCAATCAGTATCCTCCTCCCGGCATTCTGCTACAAGAGCAGGACGGCGCCAGCGGCCTGGCTGGTTGACATTCCAGCACATTTCCACCATAGTGACAGGGCCGAACTTCCCTGACTGAATGTAGTCATAGGCTGCCTGATAGTTGGGAGCCGAACGGCGTTGTGAGCCAATCTGTATCACTCGGCCACTGTCTTTTGCGATTTTGAGAGCCATTCTCGCATCAGCCATTGTCTCAGCGAAAGGTTTCTCGCAATAAGCGTCGCATCCGGCCTTTACAGCCTCAACGAGATGAGTCGCGTGCTGGAAATCGGCTGTTGAAATAATGACGGCATCGCACATTTTGGATTCGTACAACTCTTCATTGTTACGGAATGTCTTCACATTGATGTTGTACTTGCTCTTAAAGAAAGCCACAGCCTCCTCGCGACGTCTGCTCCAGATATCGGACACTGCAACAATCTCAAACCCAAGCTCCTTGTTGTGGTTCATAAAGGCAGGAATGAGCGAGCTGCGGCATCGGTCAGAAAAGCCGACAATACCCACGCGGATGATATCATTGGTGTCCTTGCGCAGAGGACTTGCCCCCAAAGGAATCCCGCTCAGCATTATGCCTCCAGAGTACAGGAGGCTTTTTTTCATAAATTCTCTTCTTTCCATAGCGTATTAATTATTTGATCGATTCTATTTGTTGTTTCAATGTCTTCATAGCGACGGGGAGCTGGGAAGGCAAATCCTGCCATCCACATTCAAAGGAAATATGACCCTGATACTTGATTTTCTTCAACGCCCTGAAATATGCCGTAAAATCATCGCCCTTGACTCCCGGAGCGGTCCTCTCCTCCACTTCAGCAATATGGCAATGCACCAGTTTGTCTGCCGAATCGATGATTGCACCCGGATCTTCTTCATTTCTCATCATATGGAAGATGTCCGCCAGAACACAGATATTGGGGCTGCCTGTCTTTCTTGCCACAGCAGCGCCTTCGCGGACCGTATTGATAAAGTTGGTCTCACTCTTTTGAAGAGGCTCGATAGCAATGAGCACACCATATTTTTCCGCGGCGGGAGCCATTCCCTTGAGAATTTCCACGAACTGACTCTCCCCTGCCGCCCTGTCAAATCCTTCAGGGATATTTCTGGCTTTGCTGCTTCCCAGAACAAGAACCTTCATACCGAGTTCCGATGCTCTTCTGATTGCCACATTGGCATAATCAATAGCCCTCTGAATCTCGGCATCGGGCCCTGTAAGGCGGATGTCACCGGGATAGAAACCATTCCCGGAATATACCGGGACAACAGAGGCAATAGCGGCCTGCCTGTTTGGCTCAAACTCAGCATCGCTTTTCTCCGGGATTAGGAAAGTGGAAATATTGATTTCCATATGCGCAAGCCCATTTTCCTTAGCGAGAGGAGCATTGCTGAGCGATGAGCAGATTCCTATCTTCTCATCCAGATTGAATTTTGCCTTCTTTCCCGACGATGTGAACAAAATCAAAGAAAGAGAGACAAAGAGCAGAAATACTATCTTCTTCATAATCGTGCAATTATTTATCAACACAAATGGACACAGGGCCCAGCAGGCCTGACGGGAGCAAGCTGTCGTCCGCCGTATAGAAATCGCTGGGAGTAAAGGTGTACTTCGCCGCTCCATTCTGCCTGTCCCCTATTATTCTGTTCACCCAGAGATTGGCGACCTCTACCCTGAGATTATTCTCCCCAGTCTTCACCACCTCCGTTACATCACATTTGAAGGGCTTCTTCCACAACACGGCCACTTCCTTTCCATTGACAAATACCTTGGCCAGATTCTTCACTTCACCCAAATCCAAAAATACATTCTGTCCTTCAGACAAATCCTCATCAAACGCAAACTCTGTCTCGTATGAAGCGATACCTGAGAAATACTTAATCCCAGAATCTTCACTCTCAGTAAATGACTTCAATTTCTCGAATACAATTTCCCCGGTAGGAGCGCCACGTCCTTCCTGGAACACAAGTCTCCAAGGTCCGTCCACTGAGGCTGTCCCGACTTGTGTCCTCGCGGGAAGATTGAAAGAATCCCGCGAAGCCTTGCCCGAGAATACCACAAATACAGCATCGTGGGCAGTCATCGCGAAACTGACCTCAGTCCTGCCGCCAGCGACAACATAGGAAACGTCCTCTGTCTTTCCGGTATCAGCATACCACAACTGAGGCTTCAGTCCTGCAACATTAAAGGAAATCTTTGCACAGAGGCTCTCTTCCGAAGGATTCGCCACCCAATAAACCTGAGAATTACCAAGGTCACGATGAACCACATTCAGAGAATCCTTGCTGATATAATCCGGTTCATAGCCTTCCAGAGCATCCCCTATGGATGAATACACATTCTTCCTGCCGCGGTTCCATATACCGTCCACAAGAGTGTCGAATGTCCCAATCGCCCCCGAATTGCTCGAAACCAACGCCGGTGCTTTGCCGACAATCTTCGCGCCTTCGCTGACCAGGGTTGAAATCTTTTCCAGGACTTCGACGGACATCGCCTCAGTATTCTTGTCAAGGACGATAAGCTCATACTCAGATCCCGATGGTGCCACAATCTTTCCATCCTTCACCCTCATTGACATCAATGCTGTCGGATTGAGGAAATCATAATTATATCCCGCCGGAACATCCGGAAGGCCGAGACCATACTCCGAACAGATATTGCTGTCTTCTCCGTAGTAGTAGAGAATATCTCCCACAAAACGTCCCTGCTGCAACATATAAGAGGTCCTTGCCATATAGTCCACCCAGCACTTCGCAAGTGGCGCCCAAGTCTCGTGTCTATTGAACCACTGGCCGTATCCCATCAGTCCAAGCCCGGGGACTTTGTCATCCAAAGGCTGATGAGCGGATTCGTGAATCACCACTCTGTTAACTCCTGCAGCAAACTCCTCATCAATGACGGGCTTGAGGTTTTCCGGGCAGAAAGTATATGCTCTGTTGTGATCTCCAGGAGTGGTCAGAGACTCGCAGGCCACGATATTCTGTCCGAAAAGATGTGCCACCGACGCTGACTCCCTGACATCAGAGATAGCCATTTCGCCCTGTGTTCCGGAAGCCACCTTATATGGCACCCAAGTGGCGGACATAGGGAAAGTGGCAGTGAGTTTGAGGTCCATACCGTCTCCGACGAATGCCTTGCCGTTTTCGTGGGCCTCGGTATAACGCCCAAGAAGCCCATATTCCGATGCGATGGCATCAATCCCCGCATAATTATCAGCGTACAGCTTACCTATCGTCATTCTCCAGTCGTGAAGGAAGCGTTCAGTCTGTTCGGAATCCCCGATAATCTCACCCGTCAATGCGGGGAGCCACTCAATCAAATCATATCCTCTCTGAGCGAAAAAAGCTTCGCTCATATGAGTCGTCCAAGTCTGAGCTCCTGCCTCATAACTGTCCGTCAGGATATACTGGATACCGCGTTTGCCCATCATCCCTCCTGAGGCCTCCCTGTACATATCAAAATACTTGCGGAAATAATCAGTCCAAGCCTCAGGATCCAGTTTGTCGACCTCAAGACCGGTCGCCTCCGCAGGAGCGGGATGATTCTCCTTGCCGGTCAATGACGCTCCGAAACGGAATATCTTCCACCTGCCTTCGGGTGCGTCCCAATCCAGCACTCCGTCTTTGACAAATGAGGTCAGATCGATTGCGGGCTCGACGCCGGGATTTTCGATTGTCCTGTATCTTCCCACATCGTAATAGTATGTAAATCCGGCTTTCTCAAAGGCGTGGTTAACCTTGGCCACACGACTCAGTGCAAGCTCCGAGACTTCCGTTGGGGACAGGAACGACAATCTGAAGTACCTGGCTGTCGTTTCGGGAAAGGTCAGAATCTGACAAGCGGTCCCCGTAGAACCGACTGCGGTTATCTTTTCAAAATGGACGCCGTCCCGGCTTGATTCCAGAATAGCCACAGTATCGGCAGGCTCGTCTCTCCACACTTCCCTGTCCATCTTACATCCGAGCACAAGCGAGCGAATCTGCTCCGGAGCCTCGAAAGAGCAGGTAAGAGTCCGTATCCCATTTACAGAAGTGGTAAGATCATCATCCGTCAAGACAGACAAGTCTGATGAGACATCCGAAGACAGACAGGCTCCCATCTCGCTCATTGTCAAATCATCGTCAGACATCTTCAAGGCGACTACCGCTATCTCTTCAGACCAACCGTCATACTTGGGATTGGTTCGGACATTATTCTGAAAGAAACCGGCGCAGGAATACGTCGGGGGAAGGGTAATTGTCACTTTCTTGCCTCCTTCGATGCGTACGGTGCGCCACACAAGCTTTTTCATAGCATTCTCCGGTTTGACCCAAGGGCCTCCGGTGGAGCTCCATCCCGGAGAGCTTGCTATGGTCACAGGCATTCCGAGAGAATCAGCCAGAGAAACGGCATAGCGGAAAGCATCTTTCCAGCCCTCATCCATATACACCAAGCGTTTGTCCACAATCTGAGGAAGATATATCGTGGCATCGAAATGATGGAACCCGGCTATGCCCGAATTCTTCATCCACATTATATCCTTGTAGATACCATCTTTGGTAATATTTCCATTCATCCAATGCCACCACACCTGTGGTCTGGCTTCAACGGGGGGATTTTCAAATCCGGCCCTGAGATCATCCATAGACACGACATCCTTCTTTGAGCAGGACACGGACAGGACGGCCAGTAATAATATGCTCTTGAGCAGGCTGATAATATTACTCATTTCGGTTATTGTTTGTTTGTCGTTTTCCAAAGACCGGACTTTGCACAAAGATAAAAAAATCCAAGCATTTTAACTATCTTTGCATAATACCACATATTATGAGAATAGCAGAATCAGAACTGATTATCAACGGGGACGGAACAGTATTTCATCTTCATATCCGCCCCGACCAACTGGCAGACAAGATTATTCTAGTTGGGGACCCTGAAAGGGTATCGATGTTCAAGCCTTTTTTTGACGCCATTGAATGCGAAGGGGGCTCCAGAGAATTTATCTGGGTAACAGGAAGACGAAACGGAACCAGAATCACGGCATTGTCCACAGGGATTGGGTCCGACAACATCGACATTGTCCTTACCGAGCTGGACGCTCTGGCCAATATCGATTTCAAGACCAGAGAAGAATACCCCTCACACAAAACGCTCAGCATCATCCGTATCGGCACCTGCGGAGCTTTGTGCCCCGAGATTCCTATCGGGTCCTTCATCCTTTCCCACTACTCAATAGGTCTGGATGGGTTGCTGGACTGGTATGCAGACAGAGAGTCAATCACTGACGGCGAGATGGAAAATGCATTTGTCAAGCATATGAACTGGCCCGAAACCCTTCAAAGGCCATACGTCATAAAGGCATCAGAAAGACTCACCAACCTTCTTTCATCTTTCACAGTCAAGGGAATGACTATCTCAGCGCCTGGATTCTACGGTCCCCAAGGACGAAGCGTCAGACAGCGCCCCGTCATCGACGGTCTCGTCGACAAGCTGGAGGACTTCCGCTTCGCAGATTGGAAAATCACCAATATCGAGATGGAAAGCGCCCCCGTTGCCGGTATGGCAGCAAAACTCGGCCACGATGCCATCACAGTATGCTGCGCCGTTGTCCATAGACATCACAAAGATGCAGACACGGAGTACATCCCCAAGATGAGGCATCTCGTGGAAACGGTAATGGATAAATTCAGCGAAATATAAAAGCTATGGACAGAAGACAATTCATCAAAAATACCGCCGCCCTTACCGCAGCATCGGTTGTATCCCCTCAGATGATACACGCAGGAAATGTGACTGAGAATACAACTCCGGCAGATTCCGCCAGGGAAGGAAAACTGATAACATCCGCCCCAATGCTTCAAAATTATGCCGCCACCAGTATGGGCGTGGCTTTCGCTGTGAGCGATATGGCAAACGGTTTTGTCAAGATATCACAAAATCAGGACATGAGCGACTCAAAGACCGTCAAATGCGGCGGATACAGAGTCACTGATATGAATGAAGATGTGATGCTGGTACGCCTGACCGGCCTCAAACCCGCAACCAAATACTATTATACTATTGGCGCAGACAGAATCAGCTACAAAGGAGGCTACGATATGAAAATTCTCGGCACTGAAGAAGACCCGAGGATATATTCGTTCACTACCGCAGGAAAGGAGGCCACAGCCCATTTCTGCGTCATCAATGACACGCACGCCAAATGGGAAGCATTCGGCCTTGCAATCAACAAGATAGCAGCCCTTTCCCCTTCCTGCGTCATCTGGAACGGAGACGCAACAAATGTAGAAGAAACAATCGAAAGTCAGAAAAACATTTTCTTGACCCCGTCCATCGACAGGAAAGATTATGCTTCTGAGATCCCCTATCTTTTCACTCCCGGCAATCACGATTCCAGGGGTATGGCAAACAGGCACATTGAAAAGGTATTGATGTTCCGCCAGATGGAAGAAAGATCTTCTCGTGACTGGGATCTGGGACGCAACTTCGCCATCAGGATGGGAGACATCGCTATGATAGGTCTGGACACTGCCGAGGACAAGATGGACACCAATCCCATTTTCGCGGGTCTTTTCAATAGCGCACAATACAGGGAAGCCCAGGTAGCCTGGCTCAAGGATGCACTCAAGCAGAAGGAAATCGCATCCGCACCATTCCTTGTAGCTTTCTGCCATATTCCTTTATACGATCCGGACAGCAAATCCAATCCGGGAGATCTGGCTCCTGCCGACAAGCATCCTGACTACAAGTCCGACTATGCCCATTGGCAGAGAACCTGTTCCCAATTGTGGACTCCCCTCCTGCAGAAGGCCGGATGCCAGTTGATTATTACGGCTCATCAGCACTCTTACCGTTTCGATGCTCCGACGGCAGAACGCAAATGGGCTCAGATTGTCGGGGGCGGTCCGGAGATGAAGGGCAACAACTACCCTACGGTCATCGAGGGAAAGGTCGAAGGAAAGAAGCTCAAGATCAATGTCTATGACGTGATGAGCGACAAGAAGGTCGCAGAGCACTTCTTCGAAGCCCGATAGGCGTCAGGAATTTCTTTGCCGCACAGCCTCGAACAGAAGAATTGCAGCACTTACGGACGCATTCAGGCTGTCAAGGTGCCCCAGCATCGGGATCTTGACGTGTCGGTCTGCAGCCAGCCTCCACTGCTGAGTAAGTCCTACGGACTCTGTGCCGATTACGATAGCGGTAGCCAAGGTCATATCGGTGTCATAATACCATTGCGAATCCTGCAACTGAGCCGTCAAAATCTGTATCCCATTCTTTTTCAGCCAAGAAATACATTCCTGGGAAGTGCAGGTACAACAAGGGACAGTAAAGACGGCACCGATGCTGGAACGGATAAGATTGGGATTGTACAGATCCGTGAGAGGGTCGCACACGATGACAGCATCAGCCCCCGCGGCATCGGCGCTCCGCAGGACTGCTCCCAGATTGCCGGGCTTCTCCACTCTTTCAAGAATGATGACCAATGGAGTGGGCGACAATTTCAAGTCCTCGAGCCGGTGTTCTTTGGACCTGACTTCAGCAATCACGCCTTCGGTGCCCTCTCGGTATGCAACCTTGGAATAGATCTCCGCAGTTATTTCGAACCATTTGGTATCGGAAAAAGAATCCTTGCCGACCCCGGTCACATCCAGCGCAGTAAATACATCATCGCCGAGAATCGTCGGACAGAAAAATACCGAGTCCACACAATAGCCCATTGCGACACAATGCGACAGCTCTCGTACGCCTTCCACAACAAACAGTCCCTTTTGTTTTCTAAGCTTCGACTTCTCTGAAAGAGCTATCAGGTCTTTGATCTTTGGGTTCTGTCCCGAACTGATTTGTTCAACTCTAGTTTCTGTCCTCATATCACAAAATTAACGTTTTTTTGATAGATTCTACCCTATCGTCAGCCTATACTGCAATTTACACTCAAATTTACGGCTGCGTGTACTGTCAAGATAGGATAGGACGAGATGAAAACGAGAATGTTTCAGCTTCACGCTCCCATTGAAAGAAACACGGAATCCTCTGCCATAATACGCCGGGACATTGAAACCTCCCGGAGCATCCCTCTCGTAGCAATATATCCTGTCAGCCCAATTGTCCACCTTGAACCCGGTTCCTCTGAGATAAAAAGCGAATTTCGAAGGTTTCACTCCAAATTCAGCATATACCAATCCCGCAGGATCAATACAGTACACTCCATTCACACGGCCGGAAGCATACAACAGGCCCCCGTCCCAGATGAGGTCCAAACGCAAATCGTGCTTGAAAGATGTATCCTTGGATGTGTATTTTTCACTGATGCGCATATTCAAGTTGAGCCTATCCGAGAGCGGGAACAGCGACTGTTCCATAAGTTTCACAGTATGGACATATTCATTTACATCATATTTGTCCTCAATCGATATAAAATGATTGTTCCATCCAAAGCCGGCTGCGCTCTGCAATTTGTCATCCGCAAGCATTACCCTTCCCGCAAGTTTTGTAGTATATTCAATATTCCATATTGCCCCAAGCAAAGCATCCACCCTCCTTTCATTCACTTTGTAAACCGCCTCGGTGAAAATATCCACCCCGCAGACGTTCCTTCGAAAATCGGCCCCGATTTTGAGACCTTCCCCCTCCTTCCACAAGACGGATATTCCCACCTGTCCGGACAATGACAACTGACTGACACTAACCATTGCCGTCATTGCACCCGGCTCAGTGGATGTCAAGGCCGTCAGGCTGTGGGAGCCGAAACTGAATTCCGATCCAATGCCCCAAAGAGAATTGTCAGGATTGAAAGTCCAGGAAGGAGATATCCCATTGGCTTTCATACAGAATGCATTTATCGAACTCAGACTGCTCAGTCTGAATCCGCTCCATTGCATCAAGCCCTGAGCAAAACGGGCATTGTAATTCCCCAATATCACTTTGCTCCGACCCTTCTTGCCCAGGAAGGTCAGATTTGCCGAGAGTTCGTCTCTGTATGAAACAGAAACCGCATAGCGGTCTTCTCTGGCGAACTTCAGTTTTGCGCCGACCGCTCCCCCTGCTTTGTAATTTGCAAGCAAATCGGTCGAATGGGAAACCTTGCGTGAAGACCTCCCCGCAGGGGTCCCGGATTCAAGGGAAATGAATGGTCGAAGCGAAGACACCACATCCTCGGAAAAGCCATCGACTCTGGACAGCTCTGAATAGGATAATATATCTCCAAGCCGGGACTGATAGTCCAGAAGGGAAGCAATCTGATACGGAGAAAACAGACCCGAAGCAAGCAATCTGCTCTTTCCGGCAGTATTCAGATTGATGGGATGTGAATATAGATATTCATATCTTTCCAATTCACTTTCAGAGAGTTCCTCCAAGCAGGAGGCTCCTGTAGCCGCAAGGATAGAAGACCTTTCTCCTTGCGCCGAGCAAGGCAATGCTAATGCCGCCAACAGAGCGGCAATAATGAATTGTTTCATAGAAGTAAGTTTAAGTAAGGTAGTTAGGAAAAAATATATTACATTTGCACTTTATGGCATTTTAAATGAGCAACAATATCACACTACTCGGCAAAACATTCGTCCCCTACATTAAGAACGAGGATCTTATGAAGGACATTGATGCCGTGGCCGACAAAATCAACAAGGATTTCGCCTCAGCTGAGGACATTCCGATTATTCTGTGTGTTTTGAAGGGAGCCTTGATGTTCACCTCTGAGATACTGAGGCGGCTCGATTTTCTTTGCGAACTTCAGACTATCAGGCTCCAGTCATATGACGGGGATCACAGTACAGGAGTTTGTCAGCAAATATTGGGCCTCAACACCAACATCAAAGGGAGGAGAGTTATCATTGTCGAAGACATTGTTGACACCGGCAATTCGATGGAATACCTAATGGGCCATCTCAAAGAGTTGGGAGCAGAAGATGTCAAAATATGTTCGATGCTCTTCAAGCCTTCGGTGTTCAAGAAGGATTTCAAGATTGACTATGTTGCCCGCAGCATCCCACCCGCTTTCATAGTGGGTTTCGGACTCGACTATAACGAGATGGGACGACAGTTCAAGGATATATATGTAGCGAACGATTAACAAATATAAGATATGAAGTATTTTATTCTTTTCGGCCCTCCGGGCGCAGGTAAAGGCACTCAGGCCGTGGCATTAGTAGAAAGGTACAACCTCAAGCACATCTCTACGGGAGACGTGCTCCGTGGCGAAATCGCAGCGGGAACAGAACTTGGAAAGAAGGCCAAGGCCCTCATCGACGCAGGTTCGCTCGTGCCGGACGAGGTTGTGGAAGGTATGATTGAAAATGCATTCAACACATACAAGGATGTAAACGGATTCCTTCTTGACGGTTTCCCCAGAACAATCAAGCAGGCAGAAGCTCTCAACGAGATGCTGGCAAAAAGAGGAGAGGAACTTTCAGGCGTGATCTCTCTGATGATTCCGGACGAGACCATCTTCGCAAGAATCAGGCACAGAGCAGAGGTTGAAGGACGTCAGGATGATATGAAAGACGAGGTTATCCAAAACAGAATCGACACATATCACGCAAAGACAGAACCTCTGATCGAGTTCTATAAGAATCTTGGCAAATACCACGAGTTCAACGGTGACCGCGGTCCCGGGGCTGAAGGTATCGAGAAGGTCCGTCAGTCTATCTACGTAGAGATGGATAAACTTTAATGGTTCAGTGGCTCCGGCCACTGAATGTATATTTGGGGATGTTTTGGTTTTGACAGCAATGATGTCGGACTGTAAGCACGCCGGGCGTGGTGGATTTGCCCGTTAATCTCAGTTCACAAAAAATTAGTAGGCAACTACGAATATTCATACGCTTGCTAATCTGCAATCAGATTGAGCATCAATCAGAGCCGCCAAGGCTGCGGCACTGACGTATATCCCGCCAGCTTTAGGCCGGTTATGTCTGGATTCCGGGGTATCATTCAAACCGGATGCACGGAGGGACTCCCTTACACTCCGCCAAGATTTAGGGGATAAGTGGCAGTTGGCCTGTCTTTCGGCACTCTGTCATCGAAAAACAAAGGAAGAATAAGCGTGTAGAAAGCACTTCGGTGCGTTGTTTGGACGGCGGTTCGAGTCCGCCCATCTCCACAATATAGACTGATATTCAGTCAATTAGCGTGGTGAAACACAAAAAATAAACACAATCTCTCGGGGTTGTGTTTATTTTGTTTAGTATAATACGGAAATATATCTTCCCATACTGAAAGAGCAAAGAAACGCGAATCGCCCTCCGGATTNNATTGGAGAGCGATTTCTTGTTTTTGGGAGGGCGTGGCTATAGGAAAAGTTTCTCGGAGAGTTTGAACAGGCCCAGCGGCAGAAGGAATATTATTGTGAACAGGCCGATGGCGACAAGGAGTTTCTGGTACC
>DCIC01000112.1:0-1168 GCA_002315825.1 Bacteroidales bacterium UBA1736
ATGCGCCCGGACAATGGGGATTTGCCGAAAATGCCATCAGGCAACAGGCCAAAATCAGGACTGGGCGATTCACCGGTAGTCATCGTGATTTCCTGCAATCCCGGCAGCGAATTCGACGCAGGACTTGCGTGCGAATGTATGAACAATATGGCCAATCTGCTTGGCTACGGGACCAAGATCGTCAGCTCGGTGACCCTGCTTTTCAACGGTGAGAACAAGGCTCAATATTATCAGAAATTCCAAGTTCCTGAAGGTCAGAATATTGTCGCCGCAATACTCCTCGGAAAGGTTGACGAAAAGGCTTACGACGCTGTCAGTTCAGCAACACCTAGAAACTCGTTCGAAAACGTAGTATCGTTCGTCAAATAAGTGCACGCCAATCAGTATTATGGCTTCTTCTGCTGAGTATGTCGATTTTATCCGCGCCAAGTTCGAGAGTTTGGATGTCGTGACAATCCGCCCGATGATGGGCGAATATGTAATTCATATGGCTGGAAAGGTGCTTGGATTTATCGGCGACGAGCAGTTGCTCTTTGAGCCCGGACCGACGATTGACCGTCTGCTTCCGGATGCCGAAAGGAGGGAATTGTTTCCGGGAAGCAAGTTGTTTCCGATAATCCCCGACGGGATGTCACCGGGACAGTTATGTTCACTCGCTGAGGCGATTTACGATGACCTTCCGGTCAGCAAATCCCGCTCGAAAAAGACCAAATGCTCCAAGGGTACGGTCATTGAACGCTTCCCTTTTGCAAAAAGATTTGAAGATTAAGGGAATCCCCTTTACCAACTTCTTTTTTTGCTTTCCAAAGTCATTCTTAAAAATTACCATCCTATTTTTTATCATTCCAAAGGGAATAGTGGTGGGGTATTTTTAGTATCTTCGCCGGAGAACTTAACAAATTCCCCGAATGCTGTCTTTTGACATCTATGCATATTTCAACGGTATTTGTGCCGCAATATACCTCACAATCTGCCTAACTTGCGGACTGCAATTGTGTTTCGGATTGATCGATCATAGCAAATCCTCAAACCGCGTTCTTTCCCGCACCGTTGGCATCGTCCTTCTGGCGTTCTCATTCAGCGCCGTGTGCTACCTTTTGTCTGATAGCTTTGCCTCTCTGAATCAATTGGAAAAGGTCGGATCAGTGATTGATTGTTTGGCATTGAT
>DCIC01000112.1:1238-1657 GCA_002315825.1 Bacteroidales bacterium UBA1736
CTCTCATTATTCTGGGGTGGCCATTTGTTTTGATTCCGATCATTGCGCTGATATTGCCTTCATTCCGGTGGATTGCGTATTATGCCGCTATCTTTATTCTGACATTGGACTTTATTTACTATAGCATTGTCTTGAAGAAGCAAGCACGTTCATTGGATGACGTTTACTCCAATCCCGACCAGCATTCCGCAAGCTGGCTCAATAGCGTTATCATTATGCTGCTGATATGGTTTATCATCAGCCTTGTTCGTATTACTCCTTTTGGGGAAAAATGTTATTATCCGTTGATGTACCTCTATATGGCTGTGTTTGTGTATTTTGCATACATCAAAATCAGCCAGCTAGGGGACCCGGTCCAATCTGAGACCCGAAAGGAGGCGGAAAACGAGGAGTGGATTGAGGTGAGCACATCACCGCAG
>DCIC01000112.1:1822-2055 GCA_002315825.1 Bacteroidales bacterium UBA1736
TTCTATGGGCTTATCAATGGGTATCGCATTGAACACGCAAAGAATCTTTTGTCATCGACGGACAGCACGGTTGAGAAGATTGGACTGATCAGCGGATTCAATTCGCGGCAATCTTTTATCAGGACTTTCGTCAAGTTTACAGGAGTGCCGCCAACAGATTGGCGCTCCAAGCATTAATCACGGCTCAGGTGCAAAACTATGTGTTTAGGCATAGATATTCTGAAGTCTGAAGC
>DCIC01000112.1:2245-4797 GCA_002315825.1 Bacteroidales bacterium UBA1736
AAATTAAACAGCAGTGGAAGTGCAGGGTTCTCGAACAACGCCATTCTAGCAGATGCGACACCACTCATAGTGACGTGATTTAAGCCTGAATAGGTATGGAAGTTCACGTAGAGGTTGGGAATGGATGAATAGTTCTTCAAATCCTTATAGTTCTGATAAGCTACCTCATAGATGGAGAACGTATCATCCTTACTGTGTTCCATAAGGATGGGGGCTTTCGGGGACCACCCTGTGACGGGATTCTCTTCATCGAGGACTTCAAACAACTTTTTCAACAAGGGATCTTCTTCGTTAAACTCACCGTCCTTGAAGAAGTTGGGATTGAATATCTCATCCATAGTGATAAAGTCATAGTATTTGAAATAATACTCGAGATCATCCCAATTCACCGCAGGGTTAATGAGGATATCCGACTCAATAGCAGCAGCGGTATAGAAGAAATCGCAGAAGAAACTCTTCAGTCCTTCGAATCCTTCAATGTCCTTGAAAGCATCAGGATGGGTCAGATATGCGTATTTTACAACAGTGGCTGCTATCCAGCTCATCTGAAGGTTTTCCTCGTAAGTGGATGTCCCTTCCTTTATTTCTTGGAGGTTTTTGATCATCATCCCCTTGAAGTCGTACAATCCGGTGCCGACATAGGTACTGGCGATGGGAAGTTTTGTACTGATTTCGGCGGGTTCATAATTCTCAAGCATCCTCTGGGCGGCAATAGCCGGGCTGGCTCCTTTAGACATCCCCATATTATAGACCTTGTAACCTTTCTTCAGATTGACACCGACATAGTCGAGGACCTCCATAGCAGCAAGTGCGCAATCGACGGCCTGGCGTGCAAGTTCGTTGGCGCTGACGTAGGGATGCTGAGCGTCTGCAGTCTCATTGTACCCTTCGTAGTCTGAAACGATCACGGCCTGATTGTAAATGGATCTCAGATAGGCGAAATGACCGAGATTCGAAACATATTCTTCCTTGCCTCGCAGGGAGTCGTGAAGAAGGGTCAGATTGTCCAGCGTGTGATAGGTTGTGCCATCAGTCTGATAGTTCGGGAAAATGACAACTCCGGTCAATTGTATTTTTTCGCCGGTGGCTGAGGTTGACCAGTATCTGAATTTATATTCCTCAAATCTTCCCGCTGCGCCGTTGTTATTGAAGAACATATTTGTCGTAAGAGCGAGCATATCCTTAGAGTAGAGAACCTTAAGAATGTACTCAAAGGTTGTGCGGTCGATTCCGATTTCCCCTCCTACTGATTCAATAATACTGGCAATGGATTCGGTAGCTCTGGCATAGAGGGCGTCGGGATCATAGTAATAACTTGCATCAAGGATGCTGGTAAGGTATTCATAACCATTCGCTTGGACATCATCATCCAATAGGCTGACGTTCTTGAATGCTAAAGTGTCCTCTGTGAGTGAAACCACTTTGAGAGGTTCGATGCCTGAATCAATTACTGGATTATCAATCTTGGTGCAAGATACAGCCAAGATAAGGGCAGTAGTAGAAAAGATTAAAAACAAACGATTCATACTAAAACTTATTACTTGATGCTAAGGTACAAATAATTCTGTAACATTATCCGCTGAATTTTAAGTATCTTCGCCAAAAATTGATTGATACTATGTCAAGCATCCAAATAAAGGACACCGCTCAGTCATTCTAAAAAAACAAGTTGGTAATTTTTGTGAATCTTACCAACTTATTTTTACATCATTCCTCAATGGAACGCATCCAGATTGTAATGGATGCTCTTGACGGAGAATACGACGAGTTCTATGACGATTATGTCGCAGGAAGGAAGGAGTTCTCGGAAATCAACAGAGAGTACAGTGAGCAGTTCGCAGGAACTGGTAATGATGAATAAAACAAAATGAAAAGTAATATGTGGTGGATTTTTGCGGTCTTGTCTGCAGTGTTTGCTGCGGCAACGGCTATTCTTGCCAAAGTCGGTATTGATGGTGTGGATTCCAATCTCGCCACGGCCATCCGCACCATTGTTGTGCTGATTATGGCGTGGGGTGTTGTGTTCATTACGAAAGGGACCGGAGGCATCTCATCAATAACTCCACGCAGCTGGCTGTTTCTGATTCTATCCGGGTTGGCGACCGGTGCCTCCTGGCTGTGTTACTTTTACGCCATCAAGATTGGGGATGTTTCTAAGGTCGTACCTATTGACAAGTGCAGTATCGTGCTGACAATCATCTTCGCAGTCATTTTTCTTGGCGAGGCCGTTACCTGGAAGACAATACTCGGCAGTATTCTCTTATTGGCCGGAACCTTGATTATGGTATTATAGCTTGACAGCATGATCCCTCCATCCCCAGCACCAGATTCTGGAGAAATTGCTGCAATTCAAGGGATTTCTCCATTTCAGAACCTCAATTCTGGAGAAATTGCTGAAAATCATACACTTTCTCCATCCCAGAGGCTGAATCTTGGAAAAAAGCCCTCTTTTCATCGCATTTCTCCACTTCAGCGTCTCAATCCTGGAGAAATTGCTGAAATTCAAGGTGTTTTTCCATCCCAGAACCTCAATTCTGGAGAAATTGCTGCAA
>DCIC01000131.1 GCA_002315825.1 Bacteroidales bacterium UBA1736
AACTCGGTTAGTTGCTGATTGCAATACCTCCCTCTCCGCAGAAAAGTGGCTCGCAGGTATCTGCGAGTCACTTTTCTTTTTGTTACCCCATTTTTGGGATCAGCCTAAAAAGTTATTCTTGGGTTTCGGACTTTGTCCGATAGCCGTTCGCATAGCTTCTCGGCAGTTCATTTTGTCTTTCAACGACAAATAATTGTAAAAAAACTCAACATAAAGCGATTTTATATATCTTTGTACGATAAATTACTTAAAATATGGGAAAACATTTTATTTCGGCCGTTGCGCTTATTATGGCTTTACTTTCTTCTTGCACCAAAGAAGATATTATGAAGCCCGATTTTGACGACCCCGGAACGATCTCATCAGATCTTCAAAGCCAGTTGTCATCTGTCATTATCCTTTACGAAGGAAAAGAAAACGAATTTGAGGTTGCCGTGGACGATGACCTATGCTATGAACTATATTATATAGTACACGACAAGAAGGAGGCGGATTTCACGTACACCACAACCCACAACGTGACTCTGAATCTTAAAAGATGCAATGATATCAGTTTCACAAAGGAAGGAAACGTTGTAAGAACTTCGATGATACCTTCGGATCGTACGGATTTTTATATTGCAACCGTTTGGAAAGAAGATAATCCTGACGAATGGTATCCTGTATTTCTCCCTGTCAGAGCACAAGAAGAAGAGTTTGAGGATGAAAATACAAAATCAGGCGAGCCATACTATTACAATGGTAAAGAAGTCAGCCTTGAGGCAAGGGCAGCAGATCTTCTTTCTCACCCCATTTATGTTGACACAGTAGCCAAAATTAATTGGAATGTTCGATGGTTCAATCAAAATAGTCTGCTCACAAAAAAGACAATGAACAATAATGACGAGTTGGAGGATGTAATATCTGCCACACATTATGCAGAGAGTTGGGCTTATGGAGAAAGTGGCAGTTATAAGGATGATGTTACTAAACATCTACAAAAGAACGTCGGTCTGAAGTTCTCTATTCCAATTCCTGTAATTAATATACTGTTCAACGCAAGCGCACAAAAATCAACCATTGAAGATAGATCCAGTACTGTTGAAAAAGAATGGTACAGATGGTACCATTATGCATCGATGATGAATGCGGCAATCGACTATAACGCAATATACACGAACCCCAGTGAGTTTATCGGCAATAGGTTGAACAGCGCATTGAATACCATACCGGCACCGGGAACAAGATCCACATATCCATTGACTATGGATGGCACTATACAATTGCTGAAGGATTTTGGCGTATTCATCAGTCTTACCGGATCATTCGGAGCCACAATGCAGTACTCATACGAGCGTCAAGCCAACATTTCCGCATACTCGGTACAAGAAGACGCCGAGGCTTCACTGGGTTTATCCGGCACCACACCGAGTTCAGGGGAGACTCCTGAGCATTATACGATTGGAGACGCATTGATGGCCTATGTCAAAAAGATATTCAATATGAATACCACTTGGTCAGCAGATCTTCAGATGGGCTTTTCAGGAACCCAGAAAGAGTATCATCAAGCAGTTCACTCATCAATTAGACATTATTATTCAGGTGGAAACTTTGGCACAGAGCCCGATTACACGAAGTGGGCTCCAACCGATGATCCCAGCAAGTGGAATATTATCAGTTTCGCAACGTCTCAAGGAAAGGAAGCAAAGCTGTTTAACATATACGATATGGTTGCAGACTACAACTCCCCGAGAGGTAAATTGTTAAAACAAGCTCTTTGGGGAAATCCGAATGATGAATCAACTTTCCTAAGTGAGGACTGTCCTTACATCAAGGCTATCAAAGTAGAAGTCAAAGATGCTTGTTATGAAACAATCATCGCTGACGTTATTATGCTTGACGGAGAATATAAAGGTAATCCTAAATCAATAATTTACGACAACGGCCAGAAGAGCAGATTGTATCATCCATTAATTATCAATTATAATGGTGGTAATATGGTAAACGGAAGCGCAAGAAGCAGTTTGGAGGGCTATGGTTTTCAGGCCGGCTGTGACAATGATTCAGACGAACATTATTTTGATTTCTTTGCTTATGGAGACCATAGTAAAAACTGGCAAAATAAGGCTATCTCTATTTATTATGCAATGGACTCTTGGTCTCAGTGTTCAGGAATAGATGATATTGTAATCGCATCAAACGTTTGCGAGGGCAATGGTAGTTATGGAAATGCCCTAAAGGGCTATAAGTTGAGTGGCAAAACACTCAAGACAGTTTGGAGGGACGGTAATGACAGATATATGGAAGACTGCGGCATCTACATAAAAACCGTTGACGAAAGTAAAAAAACAGAGGATTATCCTTACGTCACAGGAATTTCCCTTGTAGCCGGAGTCAGAAGGGATGGATGTTCGAGCTGGGAGCCGGGTATCCCATTTGCGTCTTCTACCGGTACGGAATGGTATGATACATCAACAGGTAACACAAAGTCCAAGTTCGATTACTATTGGGATCCTAATGCGGCTAAAAACCTTTATACATCAGTTGTTGACGAAAACACAAAACAGGTGTACATCCTTGGTGTAAACTCTTCTGTTAATGACAGATTTGACAGTTCAAAGCAATGTAAATATGTAATAAAGAGTGTTGATTCATATTATGGTCCAACCTCCGATGACGGCTACAAAGTATGGTGGACAGAAACACAAGGGGATCAAGTATTTTCCACAAAATGGTACCCCGCACTTTTCTGGAGCACCAAAAACAGTAATGCAGATGATAAGAATGATGTAAACTGTTGCGTCTTCCTCAACTACACTACTACCCGTCTTGAGCCCGATAAGATCACTCCGGTGAGAAGGGCAAAGACATTCTAGCACAATAAAACACTCAAAGAATAAATAAGAAAGGAGAATGGCAAAAAGCCGTCCTCCTTTCTTATTATCCCATATTGTCACGCAAGTACGGAAGGGCAATATCAGAAGTTGTTTTGAAATAATTGCTCAGTCTATGGTCTGAGCCACCCGCTGAACCTCGTCAAGGACACGAAGATAATTGCCTCCCCATATTTTAGTTATGTCTTCATCCGAATAACCACGCTCTATCAATGCCATAGTAATATTGATGGCATCATTACAACCGTTACAACCTTCTCCACCACCGCCGCCGTCAAAATCCAATCCAATACCGACGTGGTCGATGCCCGCCACACTTACGATATGATCGATATGCAACAAAAGATCCTGAAGACTTGCTTTGCGCTCCTTATCAGGAGACATATAACCTCCCACAATAAACACCTGAATGACACCGCCATTCAAAGCCAATTTCTTCAATGTCGCATCATCCACATTTCTCTGATGATCATACACAGCAGCAGAACCAGAATGTGTGAACACCACCGGGGCCTTGCTCAGTTCAAGGACTTGCTGCCAAGTCCCGTATGATGCGTGTGAAAGATCCACAACAAGGCCCAAACGATTCATCTCCTCCACAACCCGGACACCAAACTCCGTCAGACCGCCATTTTTGTCAGAGGTCCTGTCGCAAGAGTTGCATACCTGATTATCACCCCAATGACAAAGTGTGATATAGGTAAAACCGTGGTCCGCAAGCCTCTTCACATTACTCAAGTCGGTCCCGATCCAGAATGCATTCTCAAGTCCGGAAAGGAAGGCTATCTTGCCTTGTGACTTAAGAGTCTCAACATCTTGTCTGGTGCGAGCCTTTCCGCATTGGTCGCGAAACAGTTCCAAATGCTCATCGGTCCCCCTGATAAACTCCCAAAGTACATCAGGAGCTTTGGCCAAAAGATCCGTATCCTTCTGGTCCCCTACCGCATTCATCCACACTGACAGATACTGAGCGCTCATATGTCCCTGACGCATCTTCTGGAGAGAAAGCTGGCACCGGCTTCGAGACTCACCCAGACTATACCCACGATCAGGATTATAATAAATCTGTTCGGGAAAATCACAGTGGGTATCAAGCACAATAATATCATCCATCAAGGCCTTTGCGTGATGGAACAACTCTGCCCGGGCATAGATTTCAGAAGCAGGAGCAAGCGGGATATTACCGTCTTTAAGAGCGTCTGCGAGAAGAGGGTTCAGCAACTCTGCAGAATCACAGACGAAACCATCAAGTTTTGAGACATACTCGACAAATCCATCATAAGTATCGATTGACGGATCTACGCAGTCAGCACTGCCTATCAACAGCTGGTGATTCCCCGAGCAAGCGACAGCGAGAAAAGCAGCCACTATCGGAGCAAAATACTTATTCAACTTTTTCATATGTCTTTATCGGATGTCTGTCACTGTTTTTGGCGCCGAGCTTAATGAGCTTCCCTGAAGTATTGATGATACTCTGCCCCTGAGGGGAAAGTTTGCGCATCCCCGAGTCATACTCCTCTCGAGCCTTATCCAGAGCACGTCCCATTGCCTCGTATTTTTCCATAAACTGTCCCACCCGGTCTATCATCTCATTTGCCAAATCATACACCTTCTCGTGGTTCTGCGCCTGGGCTACCTGTACCCAAGTGAGGCTAACCATCTTCAATGCACCGAAAAGACTCTGTTCATCGGCAATATAAACATTTGATTCCGCAGCTCTGCGCCACAGATCCGGTTCTGCGTGAAGAGCTGTCCATAACGCTCCCATATTGGGGACAAACATTATCACATAGCCTGCAGAAAGCTTGGGAGGCTGAATAAAGGAAGAATAATTCTTTGCAGCAAGCTCCTTAACGTGCTTTTTCAAACTGTCAATATGAGCTCGAAGATATTTACCCCGATCCGCCTCGTTCTCAGCATTGACATAATCGACGTATGCCGAGAGAGAGACCTTGGAATCAATGATCAATTCACGCTTCTCATCCAAATGGAGAATGACATCCGGTCTAAGAATCCCTCCGGACTCAGTCTTGACAGGCTTTCCGTCAGAATCATTGATAACAGACTGAATATCGAAATGAACTCCTCTGGTCAATCCCTGAGCGGAAAGGAGTTCTTCAAGGACGGTCTCGCCCCAATCCCCCTGGATCTTACTGCCGTGTTTGAAAGCAGCGGCAAGCTCATCGGCGCTCTTTCGGGCAGCATCACTGTACTCCATCAAATTCTGAATCCGCTGCCGCATTTCGCCGTTCCTTTCAGCCTGAATCTTCCCCTCAGTCTCCATAGTCTTTCTCAATTCAGCAATATTCTCCTTCAACGGATTGACAATCTGCCCGAGGCTGATATTGCTCGACTCCGAAAACTCTTTCTGACGCTCCTTCAATATTTCCGAGGTATCGTTCTTGACCTGAGCACTGACCTTCGCAATAGTCTCGTCAAAACGTGCCTGCATCAAATGAAACACACTTCGACCGACAAAGAAAGCGATGAGCGCGGCAAGGAAGAACCCGGCAATGAAAGCAACAGCAAATTCCACTATAAGAACGTATTATTTTTTAGTCATCGCATTGTATGCTGACATAATTGCGGAAACCTTGTCGCCATCGACCATAGATCCCACCTCAATCAACAGATTGCCGCTATACTCCGAATCGTGCACGTGCTGCAGGAAATTGTATTTCCCGCTGACATCTCCTTCTCCCCAGGCAACAAGACAATCATCCCAAGCCGCATTCTCAATGCCATCCGTCACGTGAATCTGGCCAATCCAAGGAAATAGAGTGTCAAATGCCTTGATGGGGTCACCGGACTGGTAAATCAGGAAATTGCCGGGGTCAAAACTAACGCCCAAC
This sequence comes from Bacteroidales bacterium UBA1736, assembly GCA_002315825.1. Lineage (GTDB taxonomy): Bacteria > Bacteroidota > Bacteroidia > Bacteroidales > UBA932 > Cryptobacteroides. The sequence continues at coordinate 5,726 of DCIC01000131.1, forward strand.
TGTATGTCAGGGTACTTGACATCCATTTTATCAAGAAAGTTAGCCAGATCCTCAGCACTGTCCTCACCAGTATCAAGCAGAAGGATTACGTCATACTTGGAGCAAGTGTCACAAGCCTCCTTCACCCTCTCCATAGCCAAATCCCAATCCTTACTCAGGAATCCGGGCATAAGTGTCAAATATTTGACTCCCAACTCCCACGTCAATAAAGCGGCTCTTCCCAATATCTCCCGCTCTTCCTTCCATACCTCTTCAGGATCGTGCCCATATTTGTCCTTTGTAAACATAAGTCCGTCGGAATCATACACGGTCTGACGGGATGTATATTCCTCATAAGGGAAAGAAACCATTGTGGACATAATATCCAGCTCTCCGAGAAGCACTTCGCTATACAAATCAGTAAGCACATCAAGGGGCTCTTTGCCGCCAAAATCCTTTTTCTGCTCTTCGGACAGTTCGTCCACCACCCAAGGAGTAGTGGCCAGCTGAATGCCACCAATACCCTTAAGTTTCATCTGCTTCAAAACACTGGGAACATCCATCCCCCAGCTCCAACTGCAAACGCCCACTCGCGAAGCATCAAACAAAGGCTTCGGTTCTTTGGCACCATCTTCCTTTTTACAAGATACCAGGACAGAAACCACCATCAGTCCTGCAAGAAATAAGTTTTTTGAAAATCTCATATCAATAATCATTATATCAATTCATTCATAACCCATTCATCCACGGCCTTGCTGTTGACCAAAGGACTTAGGAACAACATACCCGATGTACCTATGGTAGCGCGCAAACTTGCAAGCTCAGACAGTTTCGCCTTGTTTTCCTTATGCTGCGCATCATCAATCGGGCAATCGACCCCCGCCTCTTTCATAATCATTCTGCTCTTGGCAGCGATTGAAACTTCAAGATACAAGCCAAGATAGACACAGATATCGAAAAACACTTCGGGTTGGAACCTCTCTTTTGCTTCCATAAGATAATGGCCTGCATTTGTGTTTTTCAAATCCCCGCTCTTAATCGCAGTGTACAAAGTGACATCATTTGATATGCACAAATCCAGCCATTTGTGAATAAGGCTCTCATCAATAGCGTAAATGGCACAGATAAGAGTAATGATCAATACTACTGTGATTACAAGCTGCAGCATCTCAGGGAGGAGAAACAGATTATAGACGAAGTGAATCGCAAATGAGGGAATACCTGCAAAAACGCATAAGAAAAGCTTGATTGCTGCAGGTTTACGGCTAATAGCCCTATTGACAAGCAATGCAGCACTAGCAAAAAGAGCAGAGCAGCCTATATGGAGCAACGCAGTGCCGAATCCCCTCAAAAACGCATCGCCAAGGGTAAACTGGGGGTTGAAATACACATATAGAATATTCTCCAGTAATGCAAATCCAGAGCCGATGGCTGCGCCATACATAACCGTCTCCGAAAAAAAAGCCGTGCGCCTGCGGCAGACAGCAACTACAAGAGGAAGGCACTTGATGAGTTCTTCAATGACAGGAAATCCCAATTCGGAATCTGTTTCCACAATACTGCCAAGGAAAAAACATATTACACAGGTAGCCAATCCCCATACAAAGCACTCAACCATTCTTGACCACTTTGTAAGAGAGAACCCGTCAAATCCCTTTATCAAAGCCAGATATAAGACAAGCGGCAGAATACTTACGAAATAATTCATTCTTAGAAAAGTTTCAAACTGATAAGGAAGTCGCCCTGATTGGTGCCGTCAGGATTGAAAGCACGTGCGTAACCTATACTCCAGGTAGTCTTCATAAATTTGAAGAGCACAACTTCGGTATTGACCTGAATTCCGACATTGACATACGCTTGAGTGGCAATATTCTTCTCCCAAGAATCAGTCAACAGTCCGGTCGAGAAAAGATTGAACTGTGTATATGTCGGATACAGATTGATGAATCCAACATTATTGTAGCGGATAGGCTGAAGGCTCAACTCCGCCATCAACCTTGCGTACGAATGACCTTTGATTGAATCGATACTCTTTCCTGCAAATCGGCTGGTAGAACGATATCTGTTGGCAGGACGATAATCAATCCAGTTGTTTCCGAATCCTCCGAAATA
>DCIC01000005.1 GCA_002315825.1 Bacteroidales bacterium UBA1736
TCTAAATGGCTGCAATTTCTGTGTAGAAAATGTAAATGTAGAAGATATCAATCTTTTTCTGGAGGCTATTTGTGATGAATTCAACCGCTTTGTGATTGAAGATGGGGAGGGCACGTTTGGATTGTAAGTCACGGTAGGTTTCTGGGAAATTATTATGCATGTTGCAGATTCTCCGGAGGAGATTCAGAAAGCTGCGCAAAATATAATCGACTTGTGCGCCTATATGCACAAGAACAATATACCAAAGTGGAATGATCAAACGGATGAGACTCTTTTCAATAGTTTGGAACGTTGGCACATGTGGGCCGTGGGCGTGAAACTGGGAATAATAAGTCCAACAGAAGAGGAACCTCAAATCAAAGCCCTCCCGAAAGAATTGCGTGAGAAAATATTCTCAGCATTGAAATTAGTTTAATCCAAATAAATCAAAAATAGTGTAGTGTGTCCCACGTTTCGAGACAGTATGGGTGTATCTTTGTGCTGCAGTGAGGGATATTTGTTATCCTGAACAGTAATCAGTCTTGACGAATAAAACTACGATTATGGAGAGCACGCACAATTACTCATACGAACGTCTCATGGAGCTCTGTCAAGAGCACTTCGATGAGATTGCACAGCGCAAGGACATTGCCTACGTCCTGAACAACAAACAAGTCAGGTATGTGGATCCTGACTGCCGATTCGGCTACGCCAAGTTCGGTGACTTCTATTTCAACAGCAGAAAAGCAATGATGCTGGTCACAAAGGACCATCCAATATCATTCTACCATCGTCCGGACAAATTGGAGAACTCCCTATGGAGCACGGTGCCGGTCTTCTTCGCGGGTTTTGAAACAGGAATGCGGGACTGCCATGGCCAGATGATCTATTCCGGCGATGTACTCCGTGTCCTGGAACCCTACGATGTAGGAGGCACCGTCACCTGGTTCCCGGATTCCGACATGCCGCTCGTCCGTCTGGACAACCACTGTGTGTATTTCGACCAGGTCAAACGCTGCGAAATCATCGGCAACGTCTTCTACAACATCGGCGCCATGGACTGGGACTACGGCGGATATCCGCATTTCATCGGCCGCAATCCGTTCTTTCAATGCTTTGTTCCACAGGAGGAATGGGACACCCTGCAGGCCAACATCAGGAAAGGCCCTTCATTCAGCGAGGGAAAACCCGAGACTTGCGACAAGCACTCGATGGTCTTCGCCAGAACATTCTCGGAGGTAGGCCTCAGGGAAGGTGACCGGATTGTGGCATTCTGCAGCGAAGAAGAGGAAGGTGCGTGCAGTGAGTTCGACGGCTCAACCCTGTATATTGACAGCTGCCATAATGGAGAAGGCGACGGCCATGATTGTGAAACCATTCCAATCGACTTATGCAATCCTGATTATGAGAAAGTCAAAGCCCGCATCGATGAAATCATCATGAAAGCCCATAACAACCCCCGCAGGCGCTACTTCCTTTGCAATATGAGCGAGTATGTGATAAACAAATCAATGTACAACAGACTTGCTGCCATGTTTGACGATGCCAAGGACTACAACATCCGAAACTTCATCATGCCGTTCGACATTGCCATGCATCTGTAACAACCCATAAATCCGACAGCTATGATCTTTGACATAAAGACAAAAGCCCTCTGCGACACCATGAAAGATGGCCGCGGAATAATCGACGAAGCCAAGGAATACGTTGACACCGAACCAGGCAAGTACTTGCACGTTGTAATGGCCGCCAAGTTCCAGCCCGACTTCAAAGGCGTTCTTCGCATGGAAATCGCTCACGCCAAAAGCGGATTCAGAACATATCAGATTGTCACCAATCCGCCTAAACACATGCTGACAGACCCCGAAAATGAAGGCGAACTATGCTTCGGCTCCCCGGGCATACCGGTGAGCATCCTCCTCGGCCGCAACTACAGGCCGGTACCGGGCCAGCGCGACACCGTCACCGTGAAGCTTTTCCTGGACAATAAAGAAATCTCCACCAAAGAACTCCTTGTCCGCGGCACCGCCTCATAGAAACCAAAATATACTAACTAATTAATACATTATCATGAAAAAAATCATTCTTATCCTCGCGCTGGTTTTTTCAGGATTTATCAGCGCTAATGCACAGTCCAAGATTTATTGTGAATTGCTGGGCACACAGCAGTTTCTCAGTAAGAAAGTCACTATCTCAATTGACTTCGGCCAGCAGACAAAGCTATTCTCTGATAATAGAATGGTTGACGAGAACGGAAATGTCATTGTATTCAATTCGATGATTGACGCCATGAACTATATGGGTAATTTGGGTTGGGAGTTCGAGCAGGCTTACGTTGTTACTGTTGGATCCGGATCAACATCAAGCCTTGTTTATCACTGGCTTCTCAGCAAATATGTAGGAGAAGATGGAGACGATCTCACCTTGAAGACTAAAGCAACTCTAAAGCAAGAGCAGAAGGATGCAGAACAAGCTGCCCTAAATGCCGAGTCTCAAGAATAAAGAGAGTAAAAATAATAAGCCATTGCTAAATTTTTCCAGAGGTTGTCCCGCGTCTTGGGACAACCTCATTCTATTTTTGTATCGTAAAGCAATACAAGCAAGTTTAACACTCAAAAATATCGCATTATGGTACAAGAGAGAACAAAGGTCCATCTGACCAACTTCAACATCGCAGGCTTCACCTATTGGGACGGCCCGGAGGCATGGGAGCACCTTCATATCGGCACCAAGCTCCAGCTCGTGCGCGAGGCTGACAACGCCTTTGACCCGTACGCAGTTGCTATTTACTTTGACGGACTCAAACTCGGTTTCATTCCTCGCGCTGAGAATCACGACATCAGCAAGTATCTCGATATGGGCTGGGACAAGATGTTCGAGGTCCGCATCCAGAAGCTCGACCCCGCCGCCCACACCGAGCATCAGGTAGAAGTCATTGTTTACGTCAAGAAGGCGTAAGCCCTTATTCCATCAATTATCAACCACTTAAAAGCAGAAATCATGAAAGCACAGATTTACAATCTCATCATCCTGGACCGTAGCGGTTCAATGTACGAAATCAAGAAGGAAGCCATCAACGGCTATAACGAGACCCTCGGTACCATCAAGGCCGCCCAGCTCAAATATATGGATACTCAGGAGCATTTCGTCTCCCTTGCCGCTTTCTGCTGCTGCGGGGTGGATATGATATACGACAAGGTTCCGGCAAAGGATGCCGAGCGCCTGGATGGCAAGAAGTACGAGCCATGCTGCGGCACTCCTCTCTACGACGCCATAGGCAAGACTTGCAAGCAGCTCAAGGACCACATCAAGGACAACCCGAACGCCAATGTCGTTGTTACTATCATCACAGACGGTTATGAGAACGCCTCTGAGGAGTGGACCGGCGTTGCAGTCAAGAAACTCATCGAGGACCTCAAGGAGGAAGGCTGGATGTTCAGCTTCATCGGCAGCGAAGGTGACGTAGAGAAGATCGCCCTTCAGATCAGCATCACCAACAC
>DCIC01000056.1 GCA_002315825.1 Bacteroidales bacterium UBA1736
GCCGCCGCCGTTCTGTATTTCACAGGACTTTGGAAACAGTTTGTTTCCTAATAGTTGCGAATGTTTGGATTGGACAGCGATTTACTTACATAAGTCCGAGCAGCTTCGATCTGGCGATAAGACAATCTCCGATTGAAGCTGCTTTTCTTTCCAGTCTTGAGAACCTGATCTTGGTGTCGGAACTTACTCTGTTCATCGAATATTTGTTGACAGCTGTTCTGATGGGCAGCATCAGATAATCTCTTCCGACTATCAGACGGCCTCCGATAATGACCATACCGGGATTGAAGAGGTTGATGAGTCCGGCGATTCCTCTTCCGAGGGTCTGGCCTATCTGCCCTATACCTTCAATCGCAAGTACATCCTCTTCCTCAATGGCGTGGAGGATGTCTTCCAGACCTATTTTCTGATCGGCGTTGAATTTCGCTGACAGGGATGAGGACTTTCCTGCAGCCAGCTGCTCTTTGATGATATGGTACAGGGCTGCTCCAGATGCACCGGTTTCGAGGCATCCCACCTTGCCGCAACGGCATATCTTTCCGTTGTCCAGAAGGGGGAAGTGACCGAATTCGCCGGAAAAACCCGATTTTCCGTAGTACAGGTTGCCGTCCAGAATCATTCCCATTCCCAGGCCCCAACTGAGATTTATGAAAAGAACGTTCTTTTCTCCCTTATAATCTCCTTCCATAAACTCTCCATAGGTCATTGCCCTCGAGTCGTTCTCAATGGTAACCGGAACGTTGAGCTCTTTCTGGAACAGGGCGTTGAGGGGGAGGTCATCGCTGACAAAATATGTGAGACTGAATCCTTCTTCAGGGTTGACTCTTCCGGACAGACTTACTCCTACACTCAAGACTTTTTCCCAGGGGATACCGACAGATGCCACGTGCTCCTTTACTGTTTTGCACATTGATTTGAATGAATCGGCATTGGCCTCCAGGACGAATTCGATATCCTGAATGAAGTCAATGACCACCCCGGTAAAGTCCGTAATCGCTATGTGGAAATGCTGTCTGGCTACATCGACTCCTACAAAATATCCGGCCTGGGGGTTCAGACCGTATATGCTCGGCCTTCTTCCTCCGGATGTGCCTTGTTTGCCAAGGTCCAGAAGGTAGCCGTCGTCTATTAAGTCGTTGACAATTTTGGTTACTGTGGGGACGCTGGAGTTCAGGTCCTTGCTTAAATCGGCTATGGAATGGTTGCCACTCTGGATACATAAGCGCACGATTTCACGCTTGGTCGATCCATTCCTGTTGTCTGGGGAGTTTAGGAATGTCTGAATCATTTAAGAACGTTTTTATACTTAGGCAAATATATAAATATTTCTTCTCTTTTTGACTAGATATTAAAAAAGTTTTATAAATAGTTAATAAAGTTTGCGTATATATCTGCTTTCCCCAAGTCCGCTACTGAATAAGACAGTGGCGACATATAACTAAAAATGTTATATTTGCAGTTTGTATATTATTAGTATGAGAATAGATATACTAAAACGTCTCAAATCCGGATGGCAATTGACCATAAAGGCAAAATTGGTGCTTTCGATAAGTGCCATTGCCGTCACTCTGCTGCTGTCCAGCATAATCAGTATTGTTGAGTTCCGGGCAATGAATACCTATGTTTCCGGACTGATTTCGGAGAACGTCAATAATGTCAGCATCGCCCGCAGGCTTTCTGATGTTGTGGGGGAGTATAATCTTGATGTTCTGGCGGTCATCGGTGATGATAAGCTGACTCGTACTCCCGATTTTGATGCTGAGGCATTCGTCAATGACTGTGACAGTCTCAAGAATTCCCTCGAAAGACTTTCACTCCAGACTCTGGTTGATTCTGTACTCTATTCGTATTCGGCATATATGCTGACATCGACAGAGCTTCAGGATGTGTATCAGTCTGATTTCATAGACTCGCGTATTTGGTATTTTGAAAGACTTCAGACAAGGTACCGTCGTCTGACTCATGATATTGAGGAATTGGATGCCGCCATATTCAATGATCTTTCCAAGAATTCGGAAACATTTGACAGAGGATTCTACCGCAGTGTCATCCCGAGTATGGTTGCCGTCGGAATCGGACTCCTGCTTCTGTTCCTACTTCTTTTCTTCATTGTAGCATACTATGTTAAACCATTATACGGTATGCTTTCCGCTATGGAGAATTATAAGACTCTCAATCGGAAGTATACTTATGCTTTTGACGGCGATGACCAGCTGTCAATGCTCAATGACGGCATCACCAGAATAACAGCTGAAAACATTCAACTGAAGAGACGCATATCGGCGTTGAAATTGGGACAGAAATCAAAAATGTCCGACATATGAATGTAAAAGCAATCAGTAGAAATGTGGGCTATGCACTTCTTGTAAGTGCATTGTTTATGTTCTTTTCCATTGTAGTGTCAGTCTTGAATGGAAATGACAGTGCTCTTGCGGCTCTGCTGATTAGTTTTATCATCACTTTCGTAACTGGAATTTTCCCCTTTATTTTTGTAAGGAAGACATCGGCTATCTCTTTGAGTGACGGTTATGTCATCATCGTGTTGTCCTGGCTGCTTTCCTTTATTTTCGGAATGCTCCCATATGTGCTTTGGGGCGGACCTTTCACAGTGGTGAATGCCTGGTATGAGAGCGTTTCCGGCTATACCACTACTGGGTCCACGATTCTTGAAAATGTCGAGGCTCTTCCCCGCAGCCTGTTGTTCTGGAGAAGTTCCACCCACTTTATCGGAGGTCTCGGAGTCGTGGTGTTTCTGCTTTTGATAATCCCCGATGCCAGTCCTATCCGTATGAGATTGACTTCGATGGAACTCTCATCGCTTTCCCGTGAAGGTTATAAGGTGCGTGCAAACAAGACGGTTTATATTTTCGCAATAGTATATCTGGGCTTGTGCGCGCTTGCATTCTTTACATACTGGGCGGCAGGAATGCCGGCTATCGATGCCATCTGTCACGCATTCAGCGTATGTGCCACAGGAGGCTTCAGTTCGCGCAATACATCGATTGCTGCATTTGACTCCAGATTGATTGAGGGAATGACAATGCTGTATATGTTTGTGGGGTCCATCCATTTCGGAATGGTGTATTATGTCTTTGCGACCCGTTCCATCAAGCCCTTGAACAATCCGGTGCTGAAAGCTTATTGCGTGTCACTGGTGTGCTTTGTCGTATTCCTTTCTTTGACGCTGAGGATGGAAGGCGATGTGAAATCCTTCGGTGATGCATTGTGGGAGTCTATGTTCCATTGTGTCAGTGTTGCATCCACAACCGGTCTGGCAATTGCCGACAATTCCCAATGGAGTATGCTGCCAAATATGGTTATTGTCTTTCTTGGGATAACTTGCGGCTGTGCCGGATCTACATCCGGAGGAGTCAAGATGGACAGGGTGCTGGTTCTTCTGAAGATGATTGGCAGCTATGTCAAGAAGATTCTCCATCCCGCTCTTGTGGATGAGGTCAAAATGGGCAAGCGTTTCCTTCACAATGACGAAGTGACGCCACATTTGCTCTATATCTGCTTATATTTTATTATCCTCTTGGTTTCGATCACAATTGCTCAGATTATGGGTGTTGAGAGTCAGAATGCTTTCGTATGCAGTGTGTCATCTCTGGGAAATGTCGGTATTGCGAGCAATGACTTCGGCAATATGGGCAACTTCAATTCTGTCCCCGAGCCAGCGAAGATATTGTATACGGTCAATATGGTTCTGGGACGATTGGAGATATATCCAGTAATGGCCGTGATTTTGATGGCTTTTTCCCGAAATAAGAATTGATGGGACGGGCGGATTTTCTATATGAGGATTTTCTGAAACATTTCAGTTTCACTCCTACTGCTTGCCAGAATGGCTTTTTCAAGGATATCGCCAATTTTGTCACTGACGGTGATTCTGACATTTTGGTTGTGAATGGATATGCGGGTACTGGTAAGACCAGTGCAATCTCAGCCGTAATATCGTCATTGACCTCGATGAAGGTAAAATGCTGTCTGATGGCTCCGACCGGACGTGCGGCCAAGGTCCTTTCCAATTATGCAAAAAAAAGCGCAAGGACAATCCATAAGACAATATACAAGCAGAAATCTGTGGGAGATGACGGCTTCGGACAGTTCAGCCTTGTGCCCAACAAGAGCCGGGACACTTTGTTTATCGTAGATGAGGTGTCTTTGATAGGTGTTGAGGCAGGTTCTACTAATCAAAGTTCAACACTTTTCGGAACCGGCGATCTTCTTCACGATCTGGTCACTTATGTGCGTAGCGGAGCCGATTGCAGGCTTGTTCTGATAGGCGACAGCGCTCAGCTGCCTCCAATAGGGCTTGATATGAGTCCCGCTCTGTCTCAGAGTTTTATGGATGGTTTTTCAGGGGTGTGCTATTCGACTCTCTCGACAGTAGTGCGGCAGAAGAAAGAGTCGGGAATCCTATTCAATGCCACTATGCTTCGTCAGAGCGGCGAACTGAAACTTTCTTCCCGCGCCTTCGATGATGTGGAGAGAATAGGTGGGGGAGAGCTGATTGAGAAAATCGGTGATGCGTATGACCGCTATGGTGAGGAGGAGACGATTATTCTGTGCCGGTCCAACAAGAGAGCCATCCGATACAATCTCGGGGTAAGGAGTACGGTTCAGTTCAAGGAAGAGAGACTGGTGAAGCACGACAAACTGATGATTGTAAAGAATTGTTATCAGTTTGTGGAAGATTTGAAAGGAATGGAGTATATTGCGAACGGAGATATTGCAGTGTTGCAGAGCATAGGCAAATATGAGGACCGATATGGTCTGCATTTCGCGGAGGCGAGACTTATGTTTCCGGATTATGACGGTCAGGAGATTGTGGCAAAGGTGTGTCTGGATACTTTAGAGTCAGAGTCCGCATCTCTTACGTATGAACAGCAGAATGCATTGTATATGGGGGTGAGCGCTGATTATTCTCATATAGCTTCAAAAAAGAAGAGATATGATGCTGTCAGGGAGGATAAATACTACAATGCTCTCCAGTTGAAATATGCAAATGCCATCACTTGCCATAAGGCCCAGGGCGGACAATGGAAATGTGTGTTCATCGATTGTCCCTTCTGGCGGGATGACTGGACGGTGGATGATGTCAAGTGGCTGTACACGGCGATAACCCGTGCCAGTGCTAAAGTATATCTGGTCAATTTTAAGGATAATATATTTGTATGAGGAAGAGTGTTTGTTTTCTGACCCTTGTGTTTGTTACTTTATGCGTGTCTCTGTCAGCTCAACAGTTCAATAAGATACCTGCACGCTGGAAATGGGTTTCCGACAAGGAGGCCGTATTTTCTTATGACGGCAGTTATACTGATGAAGGGGCTTTCAGTATTATCGCTCCCGGTTTTCAGAGGAAAGAAGGTGTGAAGGCTCCTTATCGTTACGCCTCGTTTCCGATAGAGCCCGAAGGCGCGGACAATCTCACTTACTCTCCAGATTCGACTATGCTCGCATTTACAAGAGGCAATGATCTATGGGTCGCTGATATCGCCAGTGGTGAGGAAAAAAGGCTTACGTTTGACGGTACAGATTTAATCCTGAACGGTTATGCTTCCTGGGTATATTATGAGGAGATTCTGGGAAGATCCTCTATGTATAAGGCATTCTGGTGGTCTCCTGATTCCAAGAAAATTGGATTCTATCGCTTTGACAACACAGAAGTTCCGATGTTCCCCATTTATTCACCCTTTGGACAGGACGGGACTCTCAAACTGACCCGTTACCCGAAAGCCGGCGAGCCCAATCCTAAGGTCAGAGTAGGAGTTGTTGACTTGTCCTCCTCTGACAGGGAGGTCGTATGGGCTGATTTCGATGAGAACGAGGATCAGTACTTTGGCATTCCATTCTGGGGCAAGGACAGTGAGGGATTATATGTCGCACGGGAGCCCCGTACTCAGAATACTCTCGACCTGTATCGCGTCAATGCGTCCGATGGTTCGAAATTGCATATTTATCACGAAGAGTATCCCACCTGGTTGGACTGGATGGACGAGATGCTTTTTACCGAATCGGGACTGTATATGGTCCGCAGTTTTGAAACAGGGTGGGAGCAGATTTATTTCTTGTCATTTGACGGAAAGACTCTGAAGCGTATGACAGACGGCGAGAACTGGAGAGTGTCCCTTGTAAGGGCTGATGACTCCGGGGTATATTTTCTGGCCGGTCGCGATTCTCACGTTAAGCGGGCTTTGTACAAGGTGGATATGAAAGGAACGGTAACGGCTTTGACTGACCCGCAGTATGCTGTGGGGATGGTGAGTTTTTCTCCAGACGGTAAATATTTCGTTGCTTCCCTTTCAGACTTCACGACTCCGACAAGGATTGTGATGTGTCAGACAGCAAGGCCATCGAAACGCTCGTGTCTGGTCAGCGATATGAAAGGGCCGGACTATGATCCTTCCAACTATGCTCTGCCACAATTGATCAGTATGACAACATCGGAGGGGCTGGAAGTGCCTGCGGCCATAACTTATCCCCGCGGTTTTGATCCTTCTGCAAAGTATCCCGTTGTGATGGAGATATACGGCGGACCCAATACTGCATATGTTACGGAGAGGTGGATAACTCCTTCCGAATCAAACCAGTGGTACAGTGACAACGGCATCATCAAGATTACAGCTGATGTTACCGCCTCGGGTCATAACGGCAGGGCCGGTACCGATCTTGTGTACCGCGACCTCCAGACTCAACCCATCAAAGAGTTTGTGCAGTGGGCGGATTATCTGAAGTCTCTGCCTTATGTCATTGCCGACAAGATAGGTGTGACCGGTTTTTCTTTCGGGGGAGCCAATACGGCACGACTTCTGCTTGAGCATAGCGATGCTTTCCATTATGGTATCGCAGGGGGTGGGGTATATGACTGGATTCTGTATGATACCCATTATACGGAGCGGTTTATGGATACCCCTGCAAACAATCCCGAGGGTTATGCTGCCTGCCGTGTAAAGGATGACGTGAATAGCTATCCTGTGGAATACGGTGCGGATTCTTCTGTGATGCTGAAGATTACTCACGGGACAGGGGATGACAATGTTCATTTCCAGAATACACTCCAGCTCGTGGATGCTCTTCAGAAGGCGGGTAAGAAATTTGAACTGATGGTATATCCTGACGGTATGCATGGATATCGGGGATATCAAGGAAAACATTCGGACAGTGCGGACCGAGAGTTTTGGTTGAAGTATTTGAAAAACGAATAACAAAGAATAGAAATGAAAAGACGGATTTTGTCCTTTGCGGTTATGTTGACCGCCGCTTTAGCAATCGGCTCCTGCAAGAGCTCGATAGATGATGATTTTGAGAATTATTTCAGTATCAACGGTCACAAGTTTGCTGTAGTGACAGCAACCTATAAGCAGAATACAGGAGTGGAGCTGACTTTGCAGGGGTCATCTACGGGTATGAAGGTCTTTGTTTCATCTAATCTTCTCGGGAAGAAACTGGACCTTTCCACCTTTGAATCTACTGACGACTCATATTGGGTCGTGACCACTGCGGACGGGAAGGCGGACTCAAGAGAAGTGCGCTCGGACCGCGGAACCTTGTATCTTAATTATAGCGGTTCGGTTTGCAATCTGAGTGTGGACTGCGTTCTGGGACACGGCTATTCCATCGAGGCAGAGTATACCGGCTCTCCCGATAAGAAAGACAATAGCGGGAGTATCGTCTTGGATGAGTGAGAAGTCTGTGCGCTAGGATCTCTTCTTGGAAACGATCAAAAGCTTCTCTGAAGGGGAATCCGTGAAATCACAGGTGCAAGCATAGATGTGGGCGTCATCTCCGGATGAGACGCCCATTTTCTTTCTGAGCTCCTCGGTGGTGATGGGGATATTCCTCGCTGTCAGTTCGCAGTGGGGGTATGCTTTTGAAAGCATCTTAATATTGGCATTGTTGAAGGGCAGAATCTCAGCAATGAGAGTTTCGCCTTCTTCTCTGACAAATATCTGAGTGAATTTTCCGAGTTTCTTCCATCCGAACCGTTCGCAGAGAATACTTGCGCAATTGGCTTTCGTTACGGCGGCTCCGGGTACAACGATTGACTGTCCGACGAGGCTCTCTTTATTCTGCAGGAGTACTTCTTTGGATGATGACACCTCTGAAGGGGCAAAAGTGAAGGTAGGATTGGGAAGATCGGCAACCACTATCCTGTACGGATCTTTGTTTCCCTTTTCAAGAATGCATATCAGTTCCTTGCACTCTGATTGAAGCCCTACGATATGTATTTGGGAAAGGCAAGGTCCGAATCTTTCTGCCAGCATACTGATGTCCGCCATAGGGGATACCTTGACCATAATCCTGGGACAACATTTGAAAAGCTCATCCTTGATGTTGAGGATATCGGGCTCGCAGTCTTCCAGTAAAAAGACTTTTTTTCCGCTTGGGTCGCGCCTCGAAGGATCGAGGTATATCCAGTCCAGACGTCCAAGAGGGACCAGAGAACGCAGAGCATCAGTGTTGGAAATATGGATATTGGTGATACCCATAGCTTTGAAATTGTCGGCGGCGGCCTTTGACAATTTGGTGTTCAACTCGTTGTAGAACACCTTGTCGGCAACACTGCAGAATGCCCAACTGTCGACGCCAAGACCTCCGGTAATATCCGCGACCTTCAGCTGACCGAGATGACTTGTGGCATTTGCGTAATCCTTGATGATTCCCGCTTTGTACAAAGCCGTAGCTGTGGAACTGCATTGCTCCAGAGCTAAATCAGATGGGATATTGAGATTTTCAAATTGTGACCACTCGGGTAATTTGGCTGATATTTTTTTCTGCCTTTCAGTGTCTATCTCCTGCAAAATATCTGCGAAACTTGATTTCATTAATCTTTTGTGAATTGGTTTTTCATTAGTTCAATCTTCTCCTCAGCATCAGAGCCCTTTGCTCCGAAGTAGAATTTGATTTTAGGCTCTGTGCCGGAAGGCCTCATAGACACAACGTCACCGTTTTCTGTAAAGAATTGGAGAACATTGGACTTGGGCTGTCCGGTTTTTTCGGGCTCAAGGTAATCAATTATCCGGCATACAGGTGAGCCGCAGATATCTTTTGGGGGATTGTTTCGGAACCCGGACATTATTGCCGCTATCTCTTCAGCTCCGCTCTTGCCTTTTCTTACGATGGATACGAGCCCTTCCTTTCGGAATCCATACTCGGAATAAATCTTCTGCAGGAGTCCATATATTGACAGCCCCTGATCTGCAGCCCAGGCAGCACATTCTGCCAGCATAGAGCAGGATATCTGTGCATCCTTATCCCTTACGAACTGCCCCACATTGAATCCGTAGCTTTCCTCGCCTCCGCAGATGAATTCGCCGGTCTTTTCATTCCTCTTTATGACCTCAGCTATGTATTTGAAGCCTGTCAAAACGTTGAAGACCTTGACCGAGAATGAATTGCATATATCGGTGATGAGCTCTGTGGTGACAATTGTCTTGATTACATATTTTGAGGGGTCGAGCTTGCCCAACTCTTTCCATCTGGTCAGGATATAGTAGGTGAGCAGGGATGCGGTCTGATTACCATTCAGGAGAACCATCTTTCCTTTATCGTCTTTCACTGCTATTCCCATCCTATCCGCATCGGGATCTGTTGCCAGCACTATGTCAGCGTCGTTGCGTATGGCGACATCAATGGCCATTTTGAGCGCGGAGCTCTCTTCAGGATTGGGTGATACCACTGTCGGGAAATTGCCGTCGGGAACGTCCTGCTCCGGCACGTGGATAACGTTTGTGAATCCCAGTCTCTTGAGGCACTCGGGCACAAGCTTGACGCCACAACCGTGCAGCGGGGTATACACAAACTTGATATCTTTATGTCTTGCCCTGGATTCGGGACTCAGGGTCAGTGATAGAATGTCTCTCAAATATGCTTCATCCACTTCTTTTCCCATAGGGATGATGGGAGCGGGGCAGTCTGATGAGAAACGCACCATTGAAGGCTCGGTGATCTTGCTCACCTCGTTGACTATGTCCTTGTCGACGGGAGATGTAATCTGGCCTCCGTCGCTCCAGGATACCTTGTAGCCGTTGTATTCTTTGGGATTGTGCGATGCTGTGACCATAACTCCCGCAATGGATCCCTTCATTCTGATGGAATAACTCAACTCCGGAGTGGGTCTGATGTCGTCGAACATATATACCTTGATGCCGTTTGAGGAAAGGACGTCGGCCGTGATTCCGGCAAATAGCTTGCTGTTGTTGCGGCTGTCATATGAGACGCAGACTGACAGGTCGTCGCCTTCGACGTGGGACTTGATGTAGTTGGCAAGTCCCTGGGTGGCCATACCGACTGTATATCGGTTCATCCTGTTGGTTCCCGCTCCCATTATGCCGCGCAGACCTCCTGTTCCGAATTCGAGATTGCAGTAGAATGCATCCTCCAGCGCTGAAGGATTGTTCTCTTTCATATCCAGTACTTCTGCTTTTGTCTGAGGATCAAAATCCCCAGTCAGCCATTTCTGTGCGATGTCAAGGTAATTCATCGTGAACAATAATTGATTTGCATAGCAAATGTAGCAAATTAAATTAGAAGTTGCTTTGAAATGGTTGCCGAAATTTGTTATAAGAAGATTTTTCACTGAAAAAGATTCATAACAGACGAGAGCAATTATTTCAAAACAGCTTCTTAATCTAGGGAAGAACTGAGGATGAAATTGCAATATGGATTCAGCCCGCATTTGTCGCAATGGGGCGCACGGGCCGTGCATACGTATCTTCCGTGCAGTATCAGCCAATGGTGAGCGATGGCTCGTTCTTTCTCCTGAATCAGCTTCTCAAGGTCCTTCTCCACGGCCTCCGGGGTCTTTCCGGATGAGAGTCCAAGCCTGTGTGAAACCCTCATTACGTGAGTGTCTACGGCGATTACCGGCTTGTCGTAGATGATGGATGCAATCACATTGGCCGTCTTTCGTCCCACACCGGGCAGGCTCATCAGCTCGTCGATGTCAGATGGTACTGTGGAGTTGAATTTCTCCACCAGCATCTTTGACATCTCGAGAAGGTGTCTTGTCTTGCTGTTGGGATAGGAGATTGATTTTACCAGTGGAAATACCGTGTCAAAGTCGGATTCCGCAAGGCTCTCGGGTGTAGCAAACCGCTCGAATATGGCCGGTGTGGTAAGATTGACCCGCTTGTCAGTGCACTGCGCGGAGAGAATGACAGCGACAAGCAGGTGGAAAGGGGAGTCAAAGTTGAGCTCGGTCTGCGCTTGGGGCATTTCTTGCCTGAAATATGCCAGAATCCGCTCCGTGTCTTTATTCCTGCTCATTCTGTTCGATGCATTTCTCGTCTTTGCACAGGAAAACTCTGCCGGGGTATCTTTTGCAGATGTCGGTATTGTGGGTTACCATAACGATGGCAGTATTGTTCTCCTTGTTGATATGGGTAAGCAACTGAAGTATGCCTTCCGCTGTCTCGCTGTCAAGGTTTCCTGTTGGCTCATCTGCGACTATCACTGCGGGACTGTTGAGTAAAGATCTTGCTATTGCGACTCTCTGCTGTTCTCCTCCTGAGAGTTGGTGCGGCATTTTGTGAGCCTTGGTTGACATTCCGACGGCTTCCAG
>DCIC01000088.1:0-3764 GCA_002315825.1 Bacteroidales bacterium UBA1736
AGGTCCTGCTGGGAATAGCAGCAGCTCCTGCGGACAGCCTTTATTTTCCTGCAGAGTTCACTGATTATCTCATCATCTGAGAACTCGTAAATGTTGTATTCGTCCAAAAGTAGTTTCATATTTGGTATCATTTATGATGCAAATATATTAAATAATTCAGATTATCCTGATTAAACAAAGGATTAATCTTACTTTTTAGTATCATATATTATACCAATACGCGAAGAATTGGTCTTCTAAGCGTCATCCTGTGGACGACAGGCGGTCCTACGGCCAAAGAAGCAGTGACAGGGTGAATCAGAAAAAGTTCCGAGGTGCCACGGATGCTCTCGCTCTTTAGACGGGAGAGCATCACCAGTTAGTTTCTCCAGTCTGTCAGAGTCAAGCCGGACAGACGTTCAAGATGCTTTGTATTTCCTGTGACCAATACAAGGTTATTCACAATCGCCGTCGTACCGATGATAATGTCGAAATCCTCGATGAGTTTTCCCTCTGAGGCAAGCATTGATTTCTGCCTCGCCGCTTCCTTCATGCAATCAGTCGTTTCAAGCACGGCAATAGACATGACCAACCTGTCTATCATTTTTGTAGACTCTTCGGGATTCATCGCCTTGTATGCCCCATAATACAACTCATATACCGTGATGTCAGAGATACAGCACTCACTAATGGATTCCCGTTGAAGGTTATCAATGACCTGCCGATTCCCACGGAGGATGTCAATCAGAACATTTGTGTCAAGCAGGTATTTCATAACTCTACAGTATCTTTGATTGTCCTCGTGGAATATATCTCTTCTTCTATCTTCTCATATTCGGGCCCTGACCACATCCCGGCAAATTCACCAATGAATCTGTCCGTGGCCTTTCGTTCCTCTTCCAGTTCCGCCTCGGACCTGACATCTTTGACAAGATCTGAAAGAGCGTTTTCCACAAGTGTATTCACGCTGACCTTTTCACTTTTCGCCTTCGCTTTAAGCCTTTCGAGTGTAAGCGGACTGATTCGGTACGCTGTAAGTTTCTTTTCGCCTGCTGAAACCGTATTATACATAATGCTATTATTATTTGCTAGCGAAGATATGATATTATTTTAAGATATCATACAATATTTACAACAATTATCTTGAAACCTCGAAATCATCCTTCCCCGGTATGACAGCTAGACCGCCCTATGTTCCGAAGTCATAATCCTCAAGAGAATGCCGTGCAACGCCACCCTTTTTGCTGCCGAATATATCCATGTACTCGTGAGCTTCAAATAACCTTCCGTTGATACCTGACACAGATACTCCGGGCATGATCAAAGAACTGTCACCTGAAGCAGCATCTGATGACTTTCTGCGCTTTATTCCCTTGAATCGATCTAGCGAGGTCCCCTCTTTTCCCAATTCTGTCAACACTTCGTTATGCACTATTGTGGCAAGAAGAGGTTGAACCTTCTGATTCTTTGACTTCTTTGGGTCGTATTTGACAAACGCTTTTTCAAGAGCACTGAGAATGGCAATGGCTTTTACATTCTCCACATCATAATTGCGAGGAAGAGAACCATTTGACTTTATGAAGGACCCGATGGTCATATCTGCATACTCCTGAGCTTTGTCAAGGTATTCTTTGCAGAAGTCATTGAAAGCGTCTGATGTTATCATATATGGATTGTGCTTGGTTATTTGTTTTCAATAGTTCGTTTTCCAATTAAAATCCAATTATATTTGGACTTTAACTGGAAAACGAACTATTGTTATGCATATTTTAAGTTTTATTCTGGCCGCCATTTCGTTGGGCGGGATATGGGATTTCAAGTTTGAAGAGGGCAAATCCATAGAGCAGACCGCGCAGCAGGAATTTATTGCCGATGACGTGATGTGCGTACCGGGATGTTGGGATGTAATGCCCAAATACTACCTCAAACGTGGCACGGGTTTGTACAGGCGCACATTCACAGTCGAGAAGGCATTTAAGGATGCCGTCCTTGAAGTTGAAGGAATGGGCCTGAGAGCCAAGTTCGCCATTGACGGAAAAGAACTGGGTGAATATCCATATCCATATGCCAAGCTGGAGATTCCTCTCGGTGCGCTCTCAAAAGGTGAGCATACCATTTACGCAGCTCTGGACAACCGCTTTGATGACACTACTATGAAATTGGCCAAGCCATTCTATGATTTCTATTTATTCGGCGGATTCTATCGTGGTGTAAAAATCGTTGAGAAGCAGCCTGATATTTATGTCCGCACACTTGATTACAAAACGGGAAAGATAGAAGTTGAAGTAGAAGGCGTAAAGAAATATACCCAAACCATCAAGGATTTCAAATTGTGGTCTCCAGATGAGCCCAATCTTACAACCATAGATGTTGACGGCCGAAAGGTTCGTTTCGGTATCCGTCAGATTGAAGCACGTGACAAAAAAATATATCTCAATGGCAAGGAAATATTCCTGAAAGGAGTAAATCGTCACGACCAGACTCCTCTTGGCGGCGCCTGCGTCCCAGAATCACAGTGGATTATGGATCTACAGCTTGTCAAATCACTCGGGGGCAATTTCATCCGAGGAGCACATTATCAGCAGGCAGAACGATTCTTGGATCTATGTGACGAGATGGGAATAATGGTCTGGGAGGAATCCCTTGGCTGGGGTAATGGCCAGAATTACACACATTCTGACAACGATTTTGCAGATGCCGAATTCAGGGCGGCTCAAATCAGGGAAACCAGAGATATGGTTCGTGCCAGTTTCAATCACCCCTCGGTCATTATCTATGCCTTTTTGAATGAACCGGCCAGCTACAAGCCTGAATGCAAAAGTTTGGTTGACGAACTTATCAAGACCATCAAGGATCAAGATACAGGACGACTTGTAACTTTTGCCTGCAATATGTGGGAAAACGACATCTGTAACGAAAATACCGATATCGTTGCATTCAATACCTATCCCGGGACAATTCCTATGGTTCCAGGTGAAGCTTCAGACTTGAAGAGACAGACCGATGAAACGTTCGACAAGATTGTCAGAACTTTTCGCGAGCGCTACCCCAACAAAGCGATAATTGTATCCGAATGTGGCACTGGAGCCGTATATGGCTGGCATGATGCCGCCGCCAGCATCACCACAGAGGAATTTCAAGATGAATACCTCAAAGATATTTTCGAAGCAATCTGGCGCAATCCGGATCTTTGCGGCTTTGCAATCTGGCAGATGAATGATAATCGGACATTCTCCCGCAACAGCGTGAAACAGACCGGAAAACAATTCAACGGACATTCTGTTGCCGGTATCTTTAATCTTCAGAGACAGCCCAAGAAATCAGTGGAAACGGTGAAATCCTACTTCTCGAAGAAGTAATCCAAATCTGAGGTTGACGGGAGGTTTCGCTCCCCTCACGCAGTCACACATCGCTTCGTCGAAGCCATAATGGAACTGAGTGTATAAACATAACGGGACTTTCTCGAAAAGCTGGTATGACAGACCAAACGTAACATTCGCTATGCTCGTGTTGATAATGGGCGTGACACTGGCCGAAGTATGGAAACGCTTGTTGTCATAATCGTAATTCAGCGTAGCAATGCCCAGATAATACAGGAAAAGGTCGTGAGTAAACAGTTTCACCTTCTCAGGATACTCTTCGGTTCCGGCTCCGACACCGAACTTCGCCTCGACTCCGTAACGGCTGTGGCCCACTGGCTTCTGCCATAATGCATAGAAATAATTCATTCCCCGGCTGTAGTCGTCAAACGTCCCGTCCGTCACGGGATTGCCGTAGTATGGGCG
>DCIC01000088.1:3896-4829 GCA_002315825.1 Bacteroidales bacterium UBA1736
CTTATCTGAGTATAGCCCAGATAACACTTCCAGTCATTTTTCATAGGGATAGGCATAAGTTTCACGCTCAGCTGGAACTTGACATCTGCCGTATTCTTGTCAACCACCCTGTCCAGAGGGATGCCAGTCGTGAAATAAATATCCCTGAACTGGGATAAGAAACCATCTTGAGCAAACCCAAGAGTACTGGCCAGCAACAAGATTATCACCAATGTCTTCTTCATATCCGCACCTCTTTTTGACAAAAAAGCTTGCAATACTCCCCCTATGCAAGGCTACGTATAGTCTTGGCCACGTTTATCAAGTGGTCCGCGATACGCTCGGTATCAGATGAGAGTTCGAGATACTGTGTGCCAGTGTTGGAATTGCAAATACCATTGCCCAGCCTCTCAATGTGATTGTCTTCCATACGCTTTGTAAAGTCGTCAATCTCTTCCTCAATGACATTCGCAGCTTCAAGATCCGCCAGACTCTCATTGGTATAAGCAGCAATTGCCTTGTCAAATAAAGAATGTACTAGAATCTTCAGCTGACTGATTTCATATAAAGCATCATCCGAGAACCTATCCCCCCCTGTCTTCAGTGCATCGGCATATTCCACGATATTTTCGGCATAATCACCGATTCGTTCAATATCCCTGACTGTCCGGTAAGTAGTTGAAAGGTATATATGGTCGTGCTCGTTCAATCCTTTCCTGTCGGTCAGCTTTACCACAAAATCCAAAAGAGTCCTGTTGACGAAATTGATTTCCTCCTCGATGCGGTCAAAAGTCTCTCTTTCAGAGAAGTCGCTGGTAGTGATGATTCTCAGTGAGCGGTCGAAGTTTTCCAGGGCAAGATCAGCCATACGGAGTATTTCCTTCTTTGTCTGAGCCACGGCGATAGGAGGAGCCTGCAACATATTGTTGTCCACGAAATGCAATTTGAGTATTT
>DCIC01000048.1:0-820 GCA_002315825.1 Bacteroidales bacterium UBA1736
CAAAGACTGATTTCCAAACGGGAGGGAAACGGCTCACCTGAATAGTTCCGTAGAAGCCCTGTTCTAGTATTGTACATAGCCTGATCATGTTGTATGTCGAGTGTTCGGAAGCGGTGGTTGAGTATTAGGGCCGCGACAAAACGGGAGTGTCGAGGAGTTGATTTCCTCCCGTTTGATATCAAACTGCTGTTTTGGGAGTGAATGACGGGTGAAACGCTCCCGTTTGAGCCGCGGCACTCTTCCCTCCGGCAAGTCAGTAGGACGGAGTGTACTCTATATCTCATCCCTGACGTGGGCCGGCTACGTTGCTTATCCTTTGAGTAGGCAGCGATTGCCTAATCCTGCCCCAAATTGTCAAATCAGTCCACAAATTCATTGAGCTTCATCACGAGTTCATGGACTGTTGTGCTGGATTCTGCCATTGAAGGTTTTATGTCTTTCATCTCTTCCATCAGTATCTGCGCATTCTTGACAGCAGAGCCTTGGAAGGGTTTTATGATGTTATATAATGTCGCTGCAAAACCGATTCTCTTTGAGTATTCAATTCCCAAATGTTTTGTCAGCAACGATGCATACCTCGAACGATTGAGAGGCCCTTTATAGAGCTTGAAGTGCAGCAGGAACCATAATTCGAACGCCTGATTGGAATAGGATACTTTGAATCCGTTTTCTTGGTCAGTTTGAATCCTGCCCGTCTCCTGATATCATGCTCTTTTCTCGGGTTGTATCTGGTGCTCATACTACTTCAGCACTTTAGCAAGATCATCAATAATAGGTGTCGCCCCATATTTCCCCGAAAGGTAATCCTTCTCATAGGATG
>DCIC01000048.1:864-1391 GCA_002315825.1 Bacteroidales bacterium UBA1736
GCATACAGGCTGCTGGCACTGAAGCTGTCTTTCTGTGTGAACCATATCTGATCCCGACGCAGGAGCTTGCTGCTCAGAATGTTTGTGTCATGGAGCGTTGCCACAAACTGAGCATTTGCGCTGTTTGATTCCGCAGAATTGAACAGGGAGATGATGCGCTCCAACAGAAGAGTATGGAGTTTGGCGCCGAATTCATCTATGATAAGCCTTTTACCATTCTCCAGGGCATCGATTATAGGATATGCAAGGCAGAAGTATTTGATTGTACCTTCTGATTCAGCACCATTCATCGAAAGGCTGACAATTCCTTCCGGTTTTCCGTTTTCATCATACCGTGTATGGAAAGAAAGTACTCCAGCTTCACTCTTGGTAATATCCTCTATGCCAAGGTCTGCATAACGTGAGAAGTCAACTATCTTGCGTCTGGTCCCGACATCATCAAGCCTCTTGACGGCAGCTTCCCAGATTTCCTTTTCAGATCCGGCGGTTATGATTGTCGTGTCCACCAGCCATTTCATAATTGACAC
>DCIC01000048.1:1460-2745 GCA_002315825.1 Bacteroidales bacterium UBA1736
TATTCTTGCTGGCCAGTTCTTTTGCTATGCCCATTCGTGGGTGTATCGTGCAGGATGTGCCTCCCCTATAAAGTAATTCAATTTCCTTTGAACGTTTCTTCCCGGATCTGATATAGAGCCATTCTGATGCGACCCCAGATTTCGCCACCTCAAATCCATATCGGTAACTGCTGCCCTCAATCCATATCACTGCCTCAAACATTGTGGGTTCCGATGCGGATACTGAAGATAAAGCAAAACTATCCACAGGTACAGGTTCACCAGCCTGAATCTCCTTGGCTGAGTTCAGAATATACCATTTATATAAAGCTATGGCCTTTACGAAGTTGGACTTTCCCGAGGCATTGGCTCCGAATATTGCCGCCGTCTTTGTGAGAGACAGTTTCGATTCATCACCTATGGTGAAGATGCAGTCGCAATCCGAAACGTTCTTGTCCCGCAAAGGTGTCGCCACCATTGAGAAGGTCGTTTTGTCCCGGAATGACAGGAAATTTGCGAATGAGAACTCTAAAAGCATAATCAAACTTGGTTCTATGTGAAAATTTCTCAAATGTAGTACTTTAGTAAAGAAAATGCAAGAGTTATTGAGAAGATGTGATTAGTCCAGTATCCGGCATTATGTCAGTTGAGGAAATCGTTATTAGTTAGGTGGCCTGTCGCCTGATCCCAATAATTTCAGCATCCGATAACGGAACTTCCTCATTTTTTTCTAAATTTACATCGTCCGGCCAGACCGGCACTCTTTCCTCCGGCAATACCGTAGGGCGGAGCGCTTGAAAGGGCGGACGAATACATACAAGACGTTACTTGACGTTTATCTTCTAAACTCAAACTTGGCAATTTGATTTTCACTAAGAAGATACGGCAACGGGACGTCCACCTGTGATGACATTTGAGTCCCCTCGCCGATCATGGATGTGAGCTGTTGATAAAACTATTCTCGTTCGCGGATTGTTCTCGGATTTGTCTCCATTACTCAACAATATTTGAAGGTCTGTTTGGATTCAGCTGAATTCGTGGCAATATTGATTGATACCATGAGGAAAAAGTACTACATGTATGTTGATGAGTGCGGGGATCAGAACCTCTCCAATTTCGAGGCTACGTTCCCTATTTTCACTCTGTGCGGGGTGATAGTGTCCGAAGAACAGAATTCTGCGCTCGAGGAGAAAGTCAATGCTATGAAGCAGCGCTTCTGGGGAACGACAGGCGTGATTCTTCATTCAAGGGATATTCGTAAGTGCGAGAAAGCGTTTGTAAAACTCTTTGACCTTGAGGTAAAAAA
>DCIC01000048.1:2831-4813 GCA_002315825.1 Bacteroidales bacterium UBA1736
AAAGAGGATTATATCCGTCAGTTTGGCCGTTTCAATGACGTGTATGGCCAGTCGCTTTCATTGCTGGTTGAACGCGCTATCTTCTATATTGATGACCTAAAGATTGAGGAGGGAGTTGACCTTCAAATTATTGCCGAGATGCGCGGAAAGAAGGAGGACCGAAACCTGTTGAGCTATTATAATCAGCTTCGCGACAAAGGTACATATTGGGTGACTCCGGAAAGACTCCAGTCCTATGTCAAGAGATTTGATTTCGTGCCTAAACGTGACAACGTCATTGGCCTCCAGATAGCTGATCTGATTGCATACCCAATCACAAGACATATTCTTGAACCGGAAATATTGAATCCAGCTTTCAATGTCCTTGAAAAGAATATTTATTGCGCTGAAGGAAAGTGTTTAGGAATGAAAATCATCCCTAAAAAATAAAAAAAGAGTTGAGAAAACTCTGCAACCCTTTTCCAACCGGGGACACCCCAGTCCAATAGATAGGCGAACCATCTGCTGCAAAAGTACGAACTATTTTTGATTCTACAAATAAACGTCGATAGAAATCAATGATAGTCCCCGGCCTGTCCGGCACTTTTCCCTCCGGCAAGTCCGTAGGGCGGAGTGTACTCTATATCTCATCCCTGACGTGGGCCGACTACGTTGCTTATCCTTTGAGTAGGCAGCCAAGGCCTGGGTTCATGGCAAGCAAAGAGTATTGCACTCACGTCTTTTTTGTGCCATAAACCAAACCTAACCACCGGTATCTCCAATGGCTCTTGTTGCCTTTGTTGCCTAATTCCCGAGAGCGTCGAGGATTGAAGAAATCTGCTCCTCGGTATAGCCTTGACTGCGCATAACAGAAACGAACTGCTGGTCACGCCGGGCTTTCCCTTCCTCAAGACCTTGTTTGAGGCCTTTCGCCATTCCCTCTTCTCGACCTTCCACCCGACCTTCCTCAAGCGCGGTGCGGATCTGGCTGCGGGCGTCGATCTCGTCCATTATGCGAGCAATGTATTCCTGCTGGGTCAAGCTGTTCATACTCGCGAAGGTAGCCAATCCGATGATATTTTCCAAACCTATGTCTTTCAACTTGACAGGGATACGATCCATACCTCCGAGATGGTCCAGAAGATACAGAACTCCCTCTGACTGGGTCGGACTATCCGGCAGGTCCTTCGGGAGTTTCGGAAGCTCGACGGTAACATAGTGCACACTGTTTGTCAGTTGGAGGCCGTCCTCCGTGCGGATTGTGTAGTGGTTGATTGCTCTGTCATTGGGGGCAACTCCTCTCATTGTGAAGTTCAGGATGCTGATGACGTATATCTCCGGAAGGATGCTGTCGAGGAGGATTCTTTGGATGATTCTTTTCGATGTCGGGGAGAAAGCGGGAGATGCTCCTTGGACTTCGACTGGAAGAAAAGGAATCTGGGCAGAAGTGGACGGAATGAGATTGGACAATAAATGAAGTACCTGAAGTACCGTCTCACGTGCAAGAATGGCGTATTTGCAAGTGAATTCCAAACCAGTTGCACCCCTCGCCTTGAAGAACGAAGAGTAGCATCAAGAATTTCCGCATTCAGTTGCGGAACTGTTTCCATTTTTTTCTAAATTTACATCGTCCGGCCAGACAGGCACTCTTTCCTCCGGCAATACCGTAGGGCGGAGCGCTTGAAAGGGCGGACGAATACATACAAGACGTTACTTGACGTTTATCTTCTAAACTCAAACTTCGCAAATTTGAATCACTCAAGGAAGATACGGCAACGGGACGTCCACTTGAGATGACATTTGAGTCCCCTCGCCACCGGCGTGGAGCGTACTCTATATATCATCCCTGACGTGGGCCGGCTACGTTGCTTATCCTTTGAGTAGGCAGCGAAGGCCTGAGTTTGGGGTGAGCAAAGAGTATTGCACCCACGTCTTTTTTGTGCCATATAGCCAGAAAACATACCACGAGCATTGACGCATTGTAAGCGTTCACTATTCCGCTT
>DCIC01000007.1:0-620 GCA_002315825.1 Bacteroidales bacterium UBA1736
CTTGCCGGAGACGGACGTTTCGGGGAGAACAGGATGAAGGTGTTCGTCGGCCAGAACGCCCCTTTCACCCTCATCCATGATTCGTGGAAGGCCGGTTCGAGAGAACTGCTGCCTTTGGACCCCGTCAGCGGACGGCATCAGGCCGAGGTAATACTCGCCAAAGTTCTTTCCAACAGGAAACCGCCATACAGTATCGCAGGCGGTCTGTACGACGTGTTGAAAGCAAGTGGTGGCGACAGCTTCCTTGCAGACAACAACGACATAATGTACTGGATGATGCAGTTCCGCAACCTGGAAGGCTATGAGCTGCTGCCGGCGTCGTGCGTGGCCGTAACGGCCCTTTCCAAGGCCGTGGACGAGGGGAAGGTCGGTAAGGATGATATGATTATGCTGAACTGCACGGGCGGCGGAACGCTTGCAGCTATGAGCCGCGGTTACGTTTTCAAAGGCAGCGACCTGGAGTTCGACCCGTCCACTCCTTCGGCCGAAGTGGTGGCGAAAGTGAAGGCACTGTTCGGGTAGTCGGACTACTCCGTTATCACATCAGCGATTTTTTTCAGAGTTGCGAGACAGCTTCGCAGCTCTTTTTCGTCGATATGCTCCAGCATCTTGTCGAGCAT
>DCIC01000007.1:712-5140 GCA_002315825.1 Bacteroidales bacterium UBA1736
CCTTGTCCCTATTGCGCTCCACCAGGCCTTTGCCCTCCAGCGCATCCACAAGCTTGGTGATGGAATTCTTGTCTTTCTGCATAGCTTCAGACAGCGCCGTCTGCGACATCGGGCCCTGATTCCAGAGCATATCTATGGCCAGGAACTGCTCAGGGGTGAGATTCACGTTGTTCTTCCTCAACAGGCTCGCAGTATGCTGCTTGACCTTGCACTCCGCAAGATTCAGATAGACGACGATTTCTTTGGATAGTAGCATAGGAATACTGTATAACTGTTATACTTTATGCAAAGGTAACAATTCTTTACTTTATCCTCCAATCTGCCCCGAACACCCCTGTGCGTGACTTGTCGCCGTGCTGACCGGGACGGATGCGCATCCAGTCCACATATGGCTGATCCTTATCCAGACGCCCGATTTCCCCGAACATAGGCATTATGCTGGTGGAAATGCGAACGGTCAGTCTGTGCGACGAGCCTTGATATTTTGACGGGACTTTCCACTCATACGGTGCCCAGGCCCTGCGGCCGAGGGATTCTCCGTCAATCAGTACCTCCGTACAGGCCAGGTTCGTGTCAAGAGATAACACTAGGCCCTCAACGGATGGGACATCCACGTCTGCAACGATGTCGTATGTGCCGACATAATCGGTCATATCATCAGTCCCTACGAGGAAAGCGGACGGCAGATAACGCCAGTCAACGGAACCTTCATTGAAAGAAACCCTGTGCATCCCCTTTTTAAGGCTGAATGGGCGGCTTGAACGATAAAGACGGGTAAAACCATACGGAAGCGTCTTATCCTTCTCTACGGCCTTGATTTGCTTTCCATCGAGCCTTACCTGCACCGGATCGACCTCAGTTCTCACGAGCAGTCGCAGCCCTTTGGTCCTTTCCGGCAAATAAAATTCAAAATAAGGTCTGTTTCGGGTATATATGCAACGACTGATCTTCTCCGAATACGCTATTGTGTCCCTGGATGTCGGAACGGCCTCGCCGATTGTGCGCGGCATCGACCCTTTCATATCTTCGAGTGTCCCTGCAAATACCCCGTGGCCGGCCAATCGCACTTCTCCGGCTCCGGACGGAGTCGATACGGTCAGAATACGGTCCGTTCCGTCATTGTCAGTCAGATCCACCAACGCGAAATTCCCGTCATCCCAGCACCGTAACAGTACGTCGCGTGTTTCATCTCCTTCCGCATTGCGCACAACCGCCTTTCTGGGCACAGCCCTGATGACGTGGTCCAAAAACCAGCCGTGATCCTCGAAATGCTCCGATTCGCCTTCGAGGGCAAATCCTTCCGGTCCGAAAGTCATCACAGGCAAGCCGCGCGGATCCTCATCTTCGTCCAGAAGTTCGAACTGGATCTGATATTTCAGCAGGTCTTCAAGAAATCTCAAATAAACGAGTCCTCTCCGCTCGAAGGCAGGAGTCTTGTCCAAACTCATAAAATACGTCAGAGGCACCCTCACGAGCACATCGGGACTATATGGCTTCCGGGCAAACGAAGCAGCTTTCTCCGCCTCCACACCGAACTCGCGGTAGAAATCGAACCACGGCTGGGTGGGGCCGCTGGAATAATACCAGTCCCCCTTTTCTTTATTGCCCCTGGCGTCCATCGCCGACACTGCAACCAGATAATTGTTGACTCCGAAACACGAGCACATCCACATCAGCTGGCGCTGAATCGACAGGCTCAGATCCGCCGGACCGACCGAATTGAGTTCGCACAACGCACCATCCTTGCCCTTCGAGGCATACTGCACAAGTGCGAGGCCGGACACCTCCATTTCACGGGCATTAATGTCAATATCCGAATTCGCCTCATCGAATCCCGGGATGCCGAAATGCTTGAGAATCTTGAGTATGTCGCCATTGCAGCGCACGCTCTTGTAGAGTTTCTCATACATCATATGGCCCGTCAGATGGATTCCGTGCTCCTCGCACCATTCACTGAGGGCAGCAACATACGTGACCCTCATCCTCTCCCCGACGAGAGAATAGTAACCTTCCCATAACCATGGGCTGTCTGTGCCGCGCAGCCACCCGATGACGTCCTCCCGGAAATTCCTTCCGCTGCGCTTGGAATAATCTTCCTCGAGCCCGGGATACCACGCGAGAGCGAAATGATCCTTGTCGAAGGACGTGAAATTCATACGCTGGAAGCCTTTGGCACCGGTCGTAGAATAGTTGAAACTGGGCTCGTCGGTGAATATGGCCGGTATCACGTTCCCGAAATAACGGCCGAATTCGGAATAATACCGTTCGTGTGTGAGGGTTATGAAACGGGCGACGGCATCCGGATTAAGGAGGTCCGCACCGATGCGGTTATGAACCACCTCCGCGGAGTATCCGCCGTCCTGCGACTTTTGGAAAAGCAGCACCTGCGGGTACAAATCTTCGTGCCCATCCGCCGTTACCTGGCCTTTGCAATTGCCTGACGGATAATTGTATTCGTCATAGAGCCACACCCTCATCCCGAGAGAATCGGCCACTTCTATGCAGTCCCGGCACAATCTCATCCATTCGGGACTCATATATTCTATCTCCAGCCCGCTGCGGGGGTAGATCAGGAACTGCTCAATGCCGACGGCACGATATTTTTCCAGCAGTTCCGTGACGTCGCCGCGGTCCGGGCGGCCCGTGATGGCCGTCATTTCAATAAGGGGATTGCGCGCCGAAAGCTGCACGCACAGGAGCAGCGACAAGGCGGCCGTGAGGAGTCGTCCTACCATCCCTGTGCGGAGAGCGAAAGTTCCAGCCCGTCGGGGGTGACGAGTGAAGCTCCGGCTTCAGGCAGGGCCAAATGGCCGATTATATCGAAGGTGGGGAATTCCTTGCGGAAGGCCTCCAACTGGAGAATCGGGATGACAAACAGCAGCCTGCAGTCATCTCCGCCGTTCATTGCAGCAGATACGGGATCAACGTCCAGTTCCTTTGCGACGGAAATGCTGTTGCCCTCGAAAGGAATCTTGTCCGCATACACCTTCGCGCCCATTCCGCTGTCCCTTTGCAATCTCAGAACCGCATCCGCAAGACCACGGTTCACGAAATAGCCGAAGGACGGTGCAACTCCGGAAGAAATAATCCTTGCCTGGACGTCGGTATCAAGCTCTGGCTTCAAGTAGGCTGACACAAGCATCTTGTTTTTCTCCAGTTTGTCCTGCGCCAGCTGACCTCGGTCGAAATTCGCCTTCTCAGCTTCAAGAATCCTCTGTCCGAGATATGCAGCGCCGAGGCTGCCGGACACGCAGATAAGGTCCTTGCTCTGCGCCTTGGACCTTTTCATGTCTGAAGGCTCTACGCCCGTAGCGCTCACGCTGATGCACAGGCCGTTCTTTGACGGCTGCAGATCAAGGGATACATCCTTGTATCCGTGCTCCTTTGCGGCCAGGACGATACCGCTCCAGATTTCCTTCACCTGCTCGAAATCGAGTTTTGCCGACACTCCCAGCACTACGCTGAGCGTCTGAGGCTTGGACAGGACAGCATACAGATCTCCCGTCGCCTCGATAACGCTCTTGTAGCCCAGGTGTTTCAGCGGGAAATAGACCAGATCGAAATCTATTCCCTCCAGCAGGACCTTTGTCGATGTGGTTGCATAACCGTTGACCTCCGCGAAAAGAGGCTCTCCGAAAGGCTTGTAACCTGACCCTTCGAAGAGTTCGGATATGGCCGCAATGCGACCGAGCTCTGCAAAAGTCTTCTTATCCATTACAGATTGCGGAGGAGGTTGTTGAGGTTGACCTTCTTGTCGATCATAGCCTTGAGTTCGCTCACGGGAACTCTCTCCTGCTGCATGGTGTCACGGTCGCGGACAGTCACGCAGTTGTCAACGAGGGACTCGTGGTCGACCGTGATGCAGAACGGGGTGCCGATTGCATCCTGACGGCGGTAACGCTTGCCGATGGAGTCTTTCTCCTCATACTGGCAGTTGAAATCGTATTTGAGGTCGTCCATTATCTTCTGTGCGAACTCCGGCAGGCCGTCCTTCTTGACGAGAGGAAGCACTGCTGCCTTGACGGGAGCGAGAGGAGCGGGGATGCTGAGCACCACGCGGCTGTCTCCGCCCTCGAGCTGTTCCTCGTGGAACGAATGGCTGAGTACGGCCAGGACCATACGGTCCACGCCGATGGAAGTTTCCACTACGTACGGAGTATATGCCTTATTCTCCTCAGGGTCAAAGTATTCAATTTTCTTTCCTGAGAATTTCTGATGGTTGCCGAGGTCGAAATTGGTACGGCTGTGCACGCCCTCAAGCTCCTTGAAACCGAAGGGGAAGTTGAATTCGATGTCAGTAGCTGCGTTTGCGTAGTGTGCAAGCTTCTCGTGGTCGTGGAAACGGTAGTTCTCTGCTCCCATTCCAAGGTTGACATGCCATTTCATGCGCTGCTCTTTCCACTTCTTGAACCAGTCGAGCTCGGTGCC
>DCIC01000007.1:5181-40868 GCA_002315825.1 Bacteroidales bacterium UBA1736
ACTCCCTCATACGGAAGATGAACTGGCGTGCCACAATCTCGTTGCGGAATGCCTTTCCTATCTGTGCGATGCCGAAAGGTATCTTCATACGGCCGGTCTTCTGGACGTTGAGGTAATTCACGAATATACCTTGCGCGGTCTCAGGACGGAGATAGATGGTGTTGGATCCGTCTGCAGTGCTGCCCATAGATGTGCTGAACATCAGGTTGAACTGACGGACATCGGTCCAGTTGCAGGTGCCGCTGATGGGGCAGACGATATTGCAGTCGTAGATGATCTGGCGGTATTCGGCAAAATCCGCGGCCTGCTCGGCGACGACATAACGGTTGTGAATCTCGTCATATTTTGCCTGCTCGCGCTGGACGTTGGGGTTTGTGGCTCGGAACTGTGTCTCATCAAAGCTATCACCGAATTTCTTGCGGCCTTTCTCGACTTCCTTGGTGATTTTCTCTTCAATCTTGAGAAGGTAATCTTCAATGAGGACATCAGCGCGATAGCGTTTCTTTGAATCTTTGTTGTCAATGAGGGGGTCGTTGAATGCATCGACGTGCCCTGATGCCTTCCAGATGGTGGGGTGCATGAAGATGCAGGAATCGATGCCGACGATATTCTCGTTGAGGCGTGTCATCGCATTCCACCAGTACTGCTTGATATTGTTTTTGAGCTCCACACCCATCTGGCCGTAGTCATATACAGCTGCGAGACCGTCATAAATCTCACTGGACGGGAAAATAAAACCGTACTCCTTGCAATGCGCCACGAGTACCTTGAACAATTCGTCTTGTGTCATATCTGTTATTTTTACTGATTTTCAACCAAATCACAAAAATAACAAATTTTTGGGTCACGTGCAACGCATATCCGCCTGACGACAGTTGTCAGAATACCAAGATGTTATATGTCAGGCCTAAAAGATGCCTCTGACAGTCTTTGTTGGCAAAAGTATAATACATATAGAAGACATCAATACTCGAACGCTTTCCAAAGCCGAAATCTATGCCTGCATAGTACCGCGTTTTATCCCAATGTTTCTTGGTGAATATTTCAACATTGACGTATGGCGTTATGCGCGTCGAAGGAATATTATAAGAAGTTCTTATGCGTGACCGAAGAGAGAATGATGTAGGTGTCCCATCATTGTAAATCTCAATGAAAGGCATCTCTCTTAAAGAGAAAGAAAGAGGTCCGGAGGAAAGGAAAAGGGTCGCGTATGGCCTGAATCCTATATCTTTGCGAACGCGCGCATCAACAAACTCGGCACCAAAACCCAATTCCACATATGGCAGGATTCTATATGAAAGCGAGGGGAAAATGTTAAAGCAATCTATGGCCGAAACATTGTCCTTTGTTCTCATCTCAAACCATAACTGGGCTTTCAGTTTGTCGGTAATTCCTGCTTTGAGATTTATGGCCGTCCAAGTGCCAAAATCATCCCCATTACCTGCCAAAAGAGATAATGGCAACGTCAATGTTGCAAACAAGAGGCATAGTTTTCTTCTCATCAGAGCTTTATCTTGTAGCTGAACACAAACGGCTTATCGGCGTCTATCTGGAAATTCTCAACGTAGTAGTTGATTGAGAACTCATTGAGCTTGAAGAGTTTTTCTCCCCTTACAGGCACGAACTGAAGATTCATCTCCTCTCCGGGATTAATTGTAATCACACGTGGCATCACTACAATTTCGCTTCCGGGAGCTTTTTTCAACTTTATTGGAATGGAACAGATATTCTTGACTTTTACATTGACTTTTCCGGGTGTGACCAATAAATTATCGACCTTGATGCAAGCTTCAAGGAAAGGTTTGATAAGTTCTTCCTTTCCATAAACGGAGCCATCTGTATATACAATAGTCCTATGACTCTCTAGAGCCTCTCTCACGCCATCAATGCTCCTTTCCTTTACAAAAAGCAAAGTCATGGCCCTGTGTTCTCCCAATTCGTAGTCCACAATCTGATTCATCGGAACATGGCAGTCGGTACCACTGACTATAGTGAGATTATGTTCCATAGCCATATGGAAAGCTTCAGGACTGAACCCCACCGTCTGATTGATAATCTCTATACCATCCATAAGCCCGGCATTGTACACAGAATTGTGGAAGGGATGCCATATTACATCATTTGGCTCCTGATGTTCCCAGTTGGGATGATTCCAGATTAAGAAAGCCTTTTGCTTACGGGCCTCTTTGAGACCGTTTATTATTCCGGTTTCCTCTCTCGTCACCAAGTCAGAAATATTCTTGTCCTCAGACTCCATCATTGCAGCGACGGAATCTCCATCCTGAAGGAAATGAGCGTTAAAATGACCGGGAAAAAGTCGCAACCCACGAGTAATCTCTCCGCCGTGGATGACTATGATACCCAATTTCTCAGCATACGCCGAGGCTATCTCAAACGACGTGTTGCGTGTGCATGCTTCATCCACGAACAGTCCTTTCTTAACCATCCTACGTTGGCGTGAGTCAAGATGGTCTGTAATGGAAATAACATCAAGATCATCGTAATATGCTTCATCAACCCTGTCCGTCGGCCACGTTCTAGCGTCTGAAAACACGGTATGAATATGAAAATCCCCTTTTAATGTAATATATCCCGGAATATCGGGAACCTCCATTTTGTGTGGGACAGTCGCAATAGAGCTTATACTGGCAAAACAAGCAATAAGTGTAATTAGTTTTTTCATAACGATGCTAAATCATATGGAATCCTACGGTAAGACCTGCCATGACTATGCTCACCATGCTCATCAGCTTGATGAGAATATTGAGTGAAGGGCCGCTGGTATCCTTGAAAGGATCGCCCACAGTGTCTCCTACGACAGTGGCATGGTGGCCCTGGGAGCCCTTTCCACCGAAGTGGCCTTCCTCCACGTATTTCTTAGCATTATCCCACGCTCCACCGGAGTTAGACATGAACACTGCAAGCACGAATCCAGCGCCAAGCCCGCCTATCAGCAGACCTAGCACGCCTGCGACTCCCAGAACTATGCCGGTGAGTACAGGAACCACTATGGCTATCATGGCGGGGACTATCATCTCCCTCTGTGCGGCCTTGGTACTGATCTCCACGCAGCGCTTATAGTCAGGGGTGCCTTCTCCCGTGAGAATCCCCTTTATCTCCCTGAACTGGCGACGGACCTCCACCACCATCTTCTGGGCAGCACGACCGACAGCATCCATGGTGAGGCCGCAGAAGAGGAAGGCCATCATGGAACCGATGAACACTCCCGCAAGCACGGCAGGATTCATGAGGCTGACATTATAGTGATTAAGAATGTCAAGGATGGACGCATGATTCGCGTCGATAACGCCTTTGACACCATCTATCAACTCTCCGTTGCGATCGAGAGCTATCTTTATCTCCTCGATATATGAAGCCAGCAGCGCGAGAGCGGTAAGGGCGGCAGAGCCGATGGCGAAGCCCTTGCCGGTGGCGGCGGTAGTGTTCCCGAGGGCGTCCAGAACGTCAGTGCGCTCGCGTACCTCAGGCTCTAGCTCTGACATCTGCGCATTGCCTCCGGCATTGTCCGCGATGGGTCCGTAGGCATCGGTGGCAAGAGTGATTCCGAGGGTACTGAGCATTCCGACTGCCGCGATAGCAACTCCGTAGAGTCCCTTGCTGAGGTTTGCTCCGCTCATCATGTTATGAATGTCGAAGCCTATGGCGCAGAGGTATGAGAGGACGATGGCACATACGACAGCCAGCACGGGGATGGCAGTCGAACGCATTCCCAGGCCTACGCCGTTGATAATGACGGTGGCCGATCCTGTCTGTGAGGCTTCCGCAAGCTTCTGTGTCGGCTTGTATGAGTGCGAGGTGTAATATTCTGTGGCGTTGCCTATGATGACGCCTGCTGCAAGGCCTGCAAGAACGGACAGGCTGAGCTGCCACCAGTTCTCGAAGCCCAGCAGGTAAAGTATGCCGAAGGTAGCCACAGCGCTGAGGACGGCAGCGAGGTTGGTGCCCGTGCCCATGGACTTCAGAAGCTGGGACATGCCGGCGCCTTCCTTCGTACGCACGGTAAAGATGCTTATGATGCTGAGAAGGACACCTGCTGCCGCTATGAGCATGGGGGCAAGTATGGCCTTCATCTGCATCTGAGGGCCTATGGCGTAGAATGCGGAGGCGCCAAGAGCCATGGTGCTGAGGATGGAGCCGCAATAGCTTTCATAGAGGTCAGCTCCCATTCCGGCCACGTCACCGACATTGTCTCCGACGTTATCGGCTATTGTGGCTGGATTGCGGGGATCATCTTCCGGAAGGTCGCTTTCCACTTTACCCACTATGTCAGCTCCGACGTCGGCGGCCTTGGTATAGATTCCTCCACCAACTCTGGCAAAGAGAGCCTGGGTGCTGGCGCCCATGCCGAAGGTAAGCATTGTAGTGGTGATGACTACAAGCTTCTGCGCAATGGTGACTTCTTCCACGAAGGCGTTAAGGACAATGAACCAGATGGAGATGTCCAGAAGGCCGAGTCCTACTACGGTGAGGCCCATCACGGCGCCCGAGCGGAAGGCTACCTTGAGGCCGGAGTTGAGGCTGCGTCGGGCGGCATTAGCGGTACGGCCTGAAGCGAAGGTTGCGGTCTTCATGCCGATGAATCCCGCGAGTCCGCTGAAGAAACCTCCTGTCAGGAAAGCGAACGGAACCCATGGATTCTGAATTCCCAATCCATAGGCGAGGAAAGCGAAGAAAACGGCCAGGACGATGAAAACAATTACAACAATCTTATATTGCTGCTTCAGGTAGGCCATGGCGCCCTCCCTTACATATTGGGCGATGCGTCTCATGGTAGGCGTCCCTTCATCTTCTCTCTTCATCTGCCTGTAGAAGATAAACGCAAAAAACAGTGCCAGGACTGATGCGCAGGGAACAATGTAGAAAATAGTTGGCATAAGTAAGTATGGTAAAAATAATAAAAACTCATCAATCACGCGACAAAGTCAACTTCAAGGCCATCATACGCAGCTTCGAGAGGAGAAGGGAGGTCTCTGTCGAGTTCCGCTTGTGTGCCATGCAGGGTTCTCGCCATATGGGTTAGATAAACTTTCTGCCCGGGTGAAGGAATGTATCGTTTCGTTTTAGTCAAAATCTCAACCGTGCGACGTACTGTATCTACGCTTGAGTGTGAGAAGATTCTATAATCAATATCGTGCCCCAGCCCCATGGTGGCTTCCATTATCAGTGCCGTAATAGGAATGCCGTTTTTATCATGGGCATCTATTCCAGCAATCCTTGCAGCTTTACCCATGATTCCTCCGGTGTCGGTTGCATATAGAAGACGGACAGAACCTTTCTCCACAAGATAAATGAGCGTTTCCTCATCAAGATCGGACGTGATATGGTTTGCAGGGAGTGCCGTTATCGTCATTCCTTCAGCATAAATCCGCTGGCCGATTGAGATAGGATATATGTCAGGCATCTGCAACCCTGTCGACTCGGCAGCAACGGCAAATTCTCTTTTGCATCGACCGATCCAAGACTCTCCGGCAAACACCTTGGATATTCCGAGCTCAAGTGCAGATTTTGGATTGAAATGGTCTCCGTGCGAGTGTGTATAGAATACTGTGGACGGAGAAACATGATTGGGAATCATATCTCTGCATCCGGGCGTGTAATCTATGAGAACAGTATTTTCGAGCAGAATACTGCTATAACGGCGGTTTTCACCTCTTTTGTCGGGACCATGCCAATCAGCAGCTCCGGTTCCAAGGAATCTGACATGAAGCGTTGTCTTTATCACCTCCCCGTCAATGCCTTTCTCAGTTTTTTCAGAGGACAACAATTCCATTGGTACTATTGAGGCGGCCATTGCAGCAAAACCTCCCATTCTCAAAAATTCTCTTCTATCCATATGAGCTACAATTAAAACTCGACAGTGTAAGTTCCAGGTGCGTATTCCGTTGATGTTTTTGAACCGGGTATCCACACATCAGCCGTTACCGGCGTAGTGAACGTCCAGACACATATATCATTTCCTTCAGCAGATTGACCATATCTCCATGAACTCCGGATAAGTCCGGAACGGGATTCGTACTCGGCATCAATATACCCAAGCCTCTTGTCAGGTACGGGGCGGAGCATTATTCTTGAGAAACCAGGTTCAATTGCACTGATTCCAGCTGCGGTTTCCCATATCCATTGCCCGACACATCCATATGCATAATGATTGAAACTGTTCATACCGGAAGGTCCCATGCCGCTTTCCAAAGTATAACTGTTCCATCTCTCCCATATTGTCGTCGCCCCGTTATCCACGGAATATAGCCAACTGGGATTCTTTCGCTGGAAGAGAAGATCATATGCAATATCCACCATTCCATTTTCTGTAAGTGTCTCCATCAGAATTGATGTCCCCAGGAAACCGGTTTGAAGACATCCGTCATGATTTTCGATATTTTGTTTCAGGCGATCAATTGTGGCCTGTTTTAACTCTCCTTCAAGAAGATTGCATCTTAGAGCAAACAGAGCAGGGGTCTGCATTGTATTGAGCACCTGAAGCTTTAAGGATCCATCCTTTTCAAGGAATCTTGAACGCAGGTATTCGCGGGCCTCCCTGACCATGGTTGTGAAGGTCAAGTCATCACGTCCTGTCGCATCCGCCATTTCGGCCATCATCTCAGCATCCATAAGCCAGTAGCATCCACCCAGGAAGCTCCAATACTCCTGCGATTCAGGCTTTGCCACCTGGCGGGCTTTTGGAACCGGCTTCCCATCGGCATCACAGATGTACGCATAGCCGCTCCTGCTCTCCAGAGGTTCGTAACTCAGCCAGTCTGCCCACTGCCTGTTATTATTCTGCGAGAGAAGTGCAACATGATCATATTTCGAAGATGCAGCATTATTGATAAAACGGCACATCGCCTCCCAGTTCTCTTCTATTATGGCTGTATCGCCGAACTGATGCCATATCGTCCACGGTACAATAATTCCCGCATCTGCCCATCCTATGCGCATGACCGCACTTTGCTCGCAGCCAAACTGTCCGAATGGCGCCACACCCGGGAATCCTCCAGTAAGACTTTGGGAATCGCGCATATCACGCATCCATTTATGCATGAACGGAGCAGTATCAGCAAAGTAACTCCCGGTGCGTGCATAGACCTGTGTGTCAGCGGTCCACCCAAGCCTCTCGTTTCGCTGGGGGCAATCTGTGGGAACTGAAAGATAGTTGGATCTCTGGCCCCATATGATATTTGATATAAGTTTGTTTATCGAATGGTTTCCCGTCACGATATGCCCGATTTCGAGTTGCTCCGACATGGAACTGACAGGTATTGACATTACTGATTTTATAACCACCGGAGCTGTGGCTGTAATGGAAAGATACCGGAATCCGAAGAATGTACAACGGGGGATATATGATTCAAAGCCACGTTTTTTCCCAAATATATAATCCAGGCGTATGTTATTATCCCCTATGCGGAGATTTTTCCTGTGAACACTTCCCTCGGGGCCATCCATTCCCCGTTCTTTAGCTCCGAGACTGTCATTGAGGATTTCCGCAGGCAGGCAAGTCAACACCGTCCCTTCTCTGCCCTTGAAAACAAATGACGGCACGGCAGCACAGTTCTGCCCGAAATCAAGCACAAGGGTTTCGCCTTTTTTTATTCTGATTCCCCTTCGATATTTTCGTATTTTTACAACCTTGCCGAATGCATCATCAGAGACGTCCGTCACGTTATTCCAGACATACCCACAAGATGGTTTCATGGAAAGGTCCTTTCTGAAATATATCTCAGCCCCGGCAGAAGGTATTATTTCACCTTTGAATTCCGTATTAATCTCTGGTTTTCCTAAAAGATACTCAGTTTCGTACCCTTGGGCGATGCGTGCATCGTAACTCTCTCCGTCATATATTCCCGCATGCTTCACAGGACCCGCTATTCCCGCTTTCCATGATAAAGTGTCAGTACCTATCAGCTCCACCATATCATCAGCGTAGGTGATTTCCAGAATACATCTGAATGCACATTTTTTTCCGTTCATTCCGTCGCTTCCATCAGGCGTGATAATTTTGTCTGCCCACCATCCCGGAGTCAATTGAGCCGACAATGTATTGACCGCACCGGATGCTTTACGAAACAAGGGCGTAATATCATAAGTGTATGATATTTTGGTTTTTTTATAATCAGTGTATCCGGGTTTCAAAACCTCATCCCCAACACGTGTCCCATTCAGGAAAAGATCGAACACTCCCAGTCCGGTGGCCATCCATCTGACGCTTTTAACTTCACTTGCATTGGTGACATCTCTGACAAACCAACTTGATCCGTCGGCTGCTCTGGTTGACGATTTTATCTTTCCGGTCACTACAGGAGCGTCGGCAGCAGATATCCACTGGGATTCCTGCCATGAATTCTGGGGAATAGGATCCGTGAGATGTATTGATACGGCAGAAATAAGGATTCCTGCAAGAAGAATTAAATTCATACTATTGCAAAATTAGTTGTATCATTCAAGATACCAGTCTATTTTCAGACAACTGACAATCCATTTATCGCTTCCGATTCCTTTGTCCGAAATCCACTTCTTTGTGCGTTCAGTTTGAAGCGATGACCCTTTGGCCGGGTTCCAAACCCAAGATGGAGTTGGCCACAGGCAATATTTGAAGCTTATGCTTTTGTAGAAAGATTCCTTCACTCCCTGCTGACCGTGATGAGCCATCTGAACGTAATCGACGTTAAGATACTTGAAGAAACGCGAATTATTGTTCAGGAGTTTGTCTCCGCATTCTTCCTGAGCATCACCGAGAAAAAGGATGGATTTGTCCTTATCCCAAACCCTGAGAATCATGGATGAGTTGTTATATGGGGAAGTATCATTCTCTGTCATAAGGAGCTCCGGATTTGAAATGCCCAACACCTTGATATTTACTCCGTCAATGCTGAAAAGTCCACCAACGGATTGGATATCTGTAACCTTGATATCGGTTGTGTTGTCAAGAATGGCATACAGAGGCTTTACATAGTTGTTCATTGAACCCGACTCTTTCGCCATAAGGGCATTGGTGAAGCGGGAATGGTATATTTCCTTTATAACTATTCCTTTCGGGGCCTTCAATATTTCCAGTAGGGCTCCTACGTGATCTCCGTGAGGATGGGAGACCCACCACTGATCAACGGTCCCGCCATATCTGTTAATGATAAGATCCCTCAGATGCGCTGCATCCCCTGGCGCACCTCCATCCATCACTATGACTTTACCGCCAGAGGTCTGAAGGATGTAGCAGTTGCCGATATTATCCTTGTACGATCCTTTTGGGGTAGTGGAAGATACCTGCATAAGAGAGAAATGACCGGTAGCTGCTTCAATTTCAGATTGAGGTACAGGTTTGTCATCTTCTTCGTTCTTACTGCAGGAATAACTGGTGGCCAGACCCGCATAAACGAGTCCGGCCGCCAGTTGTTTGAGAAATTCCAATCTATTCATCAAAAACAACAGAACCGCTTACCGTGCAGTCTTTTGGAGTACAAGTTCCAAGATTGACCCCAACGAGCATCTGGTAATTGTCAACCATTTCTGATGCATGTTTTTTCATTATATGAATCTTTCCACTGCTGGTACAATTCTTCATAACGGTATTCATTGTATATCCGGTTGTGGGAGCGTTGCAACGCCCCATCATACCGCCGACACCACCACCTGTAGTTTTAAAGAGCTGTGTTCCGTGCAGATAAAGGTAGATGTTTCCGGAGAAAATGCAACCTATTATCTCGCCATTTCGCTCCTGAGATCCGAACATTCCGCCAATACGGGCGCTATTGTTGTACTTTGAAACGGTATTGTCTTTGTTGAACACGATGTTTCCGGAGAATTCACAGTTGTTCAATGACACTATTCCGGTACCTCCCTTCTTGTCTGCAGTTCCGGTAGACATAAGACCTCCGCACCTCTGAATAGTGGCGTTGCAGATAATATCCCCACTTACTTTGCTATTGTTGATATTGAGAGTCATGTTTGAGCCTCCCTTCTCGAAGAATCCTCCAACAAGAACATTTTCACCTCCATTGAGCGTAATGGTTACAGAACTGTTCACTTTGGTTATATCGATACTTGCACCATTTATCTGTGCCAGAACTGCCACCGATGTTGACCCTTTGCAGGAAAGGCTGCCTGAAATGTTCAAATCGTGTACACTTGCCGACAAGGTATTGAAAATTGAAGATGAAGCTCCGCTGGTAGCAATGTCTATTGCAAGGGTATGTCCGTTTCCATTGATAGGAACGAACAGGTTATG
Organism: Bacteroidales bacterium UBA1736; assembly: GCA_002315825.1. Lineage (GTDB taxonomy): Bacteria > Bacteroidota > Bacteroidia > Bacteroidales > UBA932 > Cryptobacteroides. The sequence goes on from DCIC01000007.1 coordinate 15,422, forward strand.
CATAAAGAACTGTCCGGGGTTTTTCTCTTGATACATATCCTTTGAGGCCAATGTTATGTCTTGATAGAACTTGAGTTCTCCGTCCACAACATAATCTTCTATATCTTTGAGCGCCGGAGCTTTTGTAGCCTCAGCTCCGTGTGCAGTACGGAAATCGACAAAATCCTGAATATTGTTCACTCCACGGAAACGAAGAATCTGAACACCTTCACTTGTTACGGATTTCTCGACACCTGCCTGTGTTCCTACTAAAGTGATTGAACCGTAGGTCTCGATGTCGCCTCCTTCTGCAGGAGCAGTAACTTTGAATGTCTGCGTTTCAAGAAGGCTGGCATAATCAATCGTCCATCCCTTCGGAGCAATTACCTGATCAATGCTCTTCATTCCTGCAATAACCATTTCTATCTCCTTGGATTCTCCTGGATTGAAGGTGACGTTGCCCTGATTTGCGAACTGGAAGGTTGCCTTTTCATTCACATGGACAGATATGTCGGCCTTCAGTTCATCATATGCTTTCCCCGTGAATGAAACCGGTGTTATTGAGACGGTTCCGTCCTGATCTAATCCGCTTTGAGGAGTCCATATGGGAGCTGTTACATAAAAACCATCATCTTGTGTTTCAATAATCCACCCTTTCGGTACGCTGGTATTGAAAGATATCAGATTTGCAGATTTGCTATACTTAAAGAATCTTCTGGATGCAAGAGAGAATATCTGAATACCCGAGACAGGTTCCATAACAAACTTTGTTTCACATTCTAATCCAGTCACCGTGAAACTTTTTTCAATATTGCCTCCCTTTCCGTCATAGGCCTTTAAAGTAACCGTTCCGGTTTTTTGGGCAGTGGCATCCGTATATTTTGGTGCTTTTACAATAAGCTCGTTGTTATCCATTGAGGTAATAACATCCCATCCCTCCGGTGCTATTGCCTTTACATATGACATTCCCTGGCTCGTGAAATTAACTGTCTTGCTTTTTTCAAACTCGACCAGAAGTTCAGTGTTTATGATGGATGCACCTTCATATGTAACATCAATATTTGTAGTGTGCTGAGGTATATCAACCTGAGTGAGATCCTCATTGCATGACGTCAGCGTTAATGACATCGATAATGCTACGGCATAAAGTATTATTTTCTTCATAACTCAATCGATTAATATCCAGGGTTCTGTTTCATTTCAGTATTTTGGGAGAGTTCATTGCTGGGAATAGGCCACACATTGTCTCTGGCAGAGTTGAACTTGCGGTATTCAGCTTCATACAGTGCCTCCGCATCTGGAAGTTTGGCTCCATAAACAGTACCGTTCATTACATCTTCTCCAATATTCCATCTGCGTATGTCATTGAGACGGTAACCTTCAAATGCAAGTTCAACCCTTCTTTCACGACGAACGAGGGCACGCAGGGTTTTCTGATCATTGTATTTGCTTTCGTCAACATTCGGCTGTCCGGCACGGGAGCGGATTTTGTTGAGATAAGTATAGATTTTAGGATCTTTGACATTGCCCAGTTCTATCTGAGCTTCAACATAATTGAGAAGAACAGTTGCATAACGCATCAATTGGAAAGGCAGCGTTCCTCTGTTGGGATTCACAAGGGTCTGATCGCTTACCCATTTCTTTACCCAATAACCCGTCTTTGTCGAATTTCTGTTGTTGATGTAGTCGAGATTGCTGGGATCGTATGTCCAAGGATCATTGGTGTATCCGAGGAAAGTTTCTTTCGGGAAAAGAACTGTCATCTCCAGACGGGGATCTCTGGGCATGGATTTGGGGTTGATATGAAGCTGAACCTGTTCCTCCGGTGTCAATTCTTCAATAGTTCTGCCATCTGCCAGTTCATATGCATCGACAAGAGAAGATGTTGGAGCCACTCCGGTTCCACCGTTCTTCAATCCGGGAGGAAGAAGGCGATATGTCTGCTGACATCCTTCGTCACGAGTGAGAATCGATTCCTTTGTATTGGCAGTATATGCTTCCTCAAGGAACATTGTATAATAGCTTTTTGCAGGGTCTTTGGCACTGACATAGATGTCATATTTGTTGAGGCCTATCACCTTGTTTGCCCATTCCACTGTTTTTTCATAATCATGAGCAAATAAATAGAGATATGAAAGATATGCATAACAAGCTCCCTTTGTCCAGCGCCAGCGTTCATTGGCAGTTTGTGGCTCCACAGGGAGCGTCTCGGACGCCTCTTCAAATTCAGACGCAATCCATTTCACGCAATCCTCAAAGGAATCTCTTTTAAGATTGCTCTCACCGGGGGTGATTATGTGATCAACTATGGGAATACCTCCGAAATTCATCAACAGGTTCATATGATAGTATGCTCTCAAGGCACGCACCTCACCTGTCCAACGGTCTATTGTCTGAATTCCCTCATGCGGTTGTTTATCAGGGTCGAATATAGCCTGATCCTTATACTCCAGGAAACGGGAGCAGAGACGGATGACAGCATAGCGGCCCTGCCAGAAATACGTGACATTAGTGTTGTTGCTTGCAAGTGTTCCTGAGGTAAACGGAGTATTTTGGATATAGTTGGCACAAGTGATTCCGTTGTCGCTCAATCCTTCATTCTCGACTATGGGAAGAAGGAATCCATATTTGTAGTCGACTTTACCACCATTATTCCAAGGCAGATTGATTGTCTTGATCATTCCCGGGTTCATAGGCTCATAGCATTCCAGAACAACAGTATTTAACTGCTCTTTGGTTTTCCACCAGTTTTCATCCGTTGTCTGGTTTGGTGCATCCCTTGTAAGGAATTTCTCACAACCTGTAGCGGCCGCTAATAAGCATAGGGACACCAGGGTGGCTATTATTCTGAGTATTGTATTGTTTTTCATGACCTTAATTGTTTAGAAGCCTATATTGAGTCCGATGGTATATGTCCTGAACATAGGATATGTGCTCGTCACGCTTGCTCCGTTGGAAGAGATTTCTGGATCAAGAACCTTATTGGACGTAAATGTGAAAGGATTCTGAGCATTCACATATAGTCTCAATGTGCTTGCATGAATAGCCTTTGCCCATTTATTGAAGTTGTAACCGATCTGAATGTACTTGATTCTGGCAAAAGCCCCATTATACATCCAGAACGTAGAAAGACGAGTATTGTTTGTGTTGGAAGATATTCTGGGACGGGATGCCCATTTGTCCGGATTATCAGCTTTCCAATAATCCAGTTGCCACGTCTGTACGGCTCCTTCCCCGCGAGAAGAATCAATGGGCTGGATATAGTTGCCGTAATAATAACGGTTGGAATTACCCTGACCGGTCATCTGCATATCGATGTCGAATCCCCATAATTTTGCCGTAAGGTTCGCATAGAAGATGTGATGAGGTTCCTGATCACCGACAGCGGTGCGGTCTTCGTCAGTGATTACTCCGTCTCCGTTGATATCCATATATCTTATATCTCCCGGTTGCTGTACTGTCTGGCCATTGTCAGGATAACCTCCTATAATGGCAACGTGATTGTCAAGTTCTTCCTGAGTCAGCAGTCCGTTGGCAACATAGAAATAGTTTGCTTTGAGAGGATATCCCTCCTTACAGATGGTGTTCCCGGAAATGAATGTTTCCCCTGGTATATAAACCCACTTGGATTTCTGGTATGTGTATCCTACATTGGCATTCAAACTGAAATTCTTTGAGAACTCATGATTATAGGACGCTCCTAATTCCAAACCCTGCACTTGGGCACGACCGACATTTTTCGGAGTGGTCAGCAAACTTGAACTCAGTGAGGAAGGAATATTCATGATAAGGTTATTTACATCCTTGAGGAACCAGTCGAAGGTCAGATCAAGTTTATAACCGAATAAACTGACATCCGTTCCAACATCAAAGATATTCACGGTCTCCCACTTCAAATCGGGATTACCGTTTTTAGTCTCGAGGCCGGTACTTGCACTTATCAAAGATTGGTATGAATATGGATTAACGCCATTATTTCCGAGCATGCCGTATGAAGCTCTTATCTTCCAGCTGTCAAGTTTTTTCAATGATGCCATCCAAGGCTCCTTGCTTACGTTCCATCCGATAGCAGTTGACGGGAAGAATCCCCATTTGTTTTTCCCGGTGAAGAGGGAAGATCCGTCAGCACGGATACCAACCTCAAAAAGGTATTTGTCACCAAAACTGTAATACCCTTTTCCGTAGAATGACGAGAGTGAGATATTGTCCCATCCTGTCTTTGAATTAAGTTCGGAAGATGCTCCTGCCAGCAGGTTGATTCTATGTTTGTTTATCTCCTTCACCCAATCCACATTGGCTCCGGCGCTCCAGAAAGAACTGCGGGTGGTGTAGTCAACACTTTTAATGGCAGAATAAGACTGCATTTCATCACCAGTGTAATAATTGAAGAAAACATATGGATCTCGATTATTCTTGTCCATACCTGATGAAAGACGATAACCGAGCTGACCTTTAATGGTCACTTCGGGAGACAACTTCCACTGTGGACGGGCGTTGATGGTGACATAATCACGTGTGGTAGTAACATGCGTTCCGTGTTCAAGTTCAGCCAATATATTGACATTGGACTGATAATACAGGCCGTAATAATCAAGCGGGCTTCCTTCTTTGGAAGGATATTTGGCCACAACCGTTGTCGGAAAAGCATAAAGGTAGTTGATGAGATTAGTTTCCGGGTGATCCCGTGTATCACGACCAACGAACATATCCACAAACATCATGATATTCTTGGTAATATCAATTGAAGTGTTGGCTCTAACCGTGACCCTGTCGAACCCGTTCTGCTGAACTTGATAAACACCATCCTGATGAAGATATTGGGCGGAAATGGCGAAACGGGCTGTGGTATTACCTCCTGAAACAGAAAGATTATGCTCCGTGATGTTGGAAAGATTCCTAATAGTGAGGTCAGCCCATTTGGTATTGGGGTACACATAGAGATCCTGTCCCGCTTTTGCTGCTGCAATTTCTTCAGCAGAATATTTCGGGGTACTTCCACTGTTCACCATATATTCATTCAGATATGCCATATAATCCCATGAATCAGCTATATCCGGCATATACATTGGCTTCTGGAGGCCCCAGAAACCGTTGTAATTAACTTTGACAGTTCCGGCAGAACCACGTTTAGTCGTGATGAGGATAACACCGTTACCTGCTTTTGCACCGTATATGGATGCCGCAGCAGCATCCTTGAGAATGGTTACAGATTCGACTGTTGCAGGGTCAAGCTTATTCATATCAAACTCAAAACCATCCACAAGCACCAGTGGAGATGAGCCGAGGAGCGAAGCCACACCACGTATTTTTATTGAAGCATTGTCCCCGCCCGGATCACCTGAACCCTGGGTGACGAGAATACCTGTCGTTCCTCCGGTAAGTGCTTGTGAAAGTTGGGTTATAGGTTTGTTCGTGAAATTCACCTTATCAATAACACCGACAGCAGAGGCGATATGTTTTCTCTGCTGTGACGTCATTCCGGTTACTACCGCCTGATCCAGGACATTAATATCCTCCTCCAATGCAAGAGAAAGATTTGATGCAGTATGAGTTACCCTATACTCCAGATTCTTATATCCCATGCAGGAAATAACCAATATGTCATCTCTTTTGGCTTCGATGCTGAAGAATCCTGAGCCATCTACGGCAACACCCTTCGTCGTACCTTTGACCTGGACCGTAGCACCCAATACCGGAAGCGGAGGCTCCTGAGTGTCTACAACAACACCACGAACTCTCATAACTCCGCCAGCCGTCTCTCCTTTTGGTGAATTTGATTGTGATGTGAGAAGTGAAATGACTACCACTTTCCCTTTGATTTCATACTTGAGAGGTGAAGTGATAATCTGCTTCAGAACATCACTGAGAGGAGTGTTCTTGAACGATGCAGTGATTGCTCCTGCATTATCAAGAACCTGTTTGTCAGCAATGAATGAAAAACCTGTCTGGACTTCAAGTTCCTTGATGACAGTAGATAGCCTTTCATTCTTAAAGGTTTTCGTCACGGTCTGTGCCGCCATTGATGTGCACAGAAGAGCCATAACGAACACAAGAATTAATTTGTTAAATCTTAGCGTTATCATATGTTGTTATTAAAAAGTTGTTTTTCTGTAATGACGTACCCGTTTCCGGTATTCCTGCATTTTACCGGAATCAGTGATGCGACCGCATCAAGAATATTCTGCAATGGTTCAGAGGTGTTGATGATGAAACTCAGGCAAACGTCTGAATACTTATCCCCATCATAATCAAGTTCGACACCGTAAATAGATTCCAACCTTACCAGAAACTGGGAAAAATGCATTGACGAGCAGTCAATCTTGCCTTCTCTCCAACTTGAGATAGAACTGAGGTCTGTCTTTATCTTGTGAAGTACTCCACTTTTGCAGTCATATTCAAGAAGCTCACCCGGAACCATCTGGACGGTTTCCATATCTCCGGAGAACTCGATGCTTCCTTCCAATAGAGCCGCTGAAATGCAGTTCTCTTTTTCAAAGGAGGTCACATTGAATTTTGTTCCTTTAACCGTAATAGTATGATTGTTGACATTGACAATGAACGGGCGTGACATGTCTTTGACAACATCAAAATAGGCTTCACCTGTCATCTGAACATTTCTGGATCCAGCATCTTCATAATAGGAGAGTTTTGACGACGAGTTGATCCACACATTCGTCCCATCCGGCAGTGTAAGCATTGTGCGTTCAAGAGGACCAGTTTCAGCCATAAACGCTGTTTCTGCCAGCACTTTGTCAGTACCAGTAAACTTCATTCCCTTGAATACGAATGTAGAAATACACAAAACCACTGCAACTGCTGCAGCTGCGCGGACACTGATTCTACGAATCTTTCTGCGTTTGATCGTATTGTTCAGAAGCAGGAATGCATCAACACGAGAATTGGAGATTTTGTGGGAATTCTTCCACTGTCTCTCTAACTCCCGGAACACCTTCATATTATTGTCGCCGCCATTGATGAATTCAGCAACAATCTGCTCTTCTCCAGGTAAACTTTCACCGCAAAAATACCTTTTCAGAACATCTTCAATATTTTTTTGTGACATATGAAAAAATGATAGCTTTTTATTAAAGACGTTTGAGACGGCAAAATCCCCACCTTGTTGATATTGAATTATCTTTCTACTTTTGACGGCAAGAATTTGATGAAAAATGATACTGGACAAGACCTTATTCAAGGACCTGTACTTCGGGTATTGTGACCGCCTTATCGGTTATGCGAGAAGTTGTGGGTTCGACAAAGCATCTTGTGAAGACATTGTGCAGCAAGCCTTTCTGAGATTGTGGGAAAAATACTCCGGACAAGATATGGAATCACCTGAAAGCCTTCTCTTCGTTCTGGTACGCAATCTCTGTCTTGACAAAGCTAGACATATGGTTGTCCATCGCTCTATTTTTCAGGAAATTCCGGATAACGAGTATCTTGAATATATCTCCAACAAGGACTTTCAAACAGGCATTAATTCTGAAAGCCTTACCATCGCCAAAGAGCTCGAAATTGAGATATCACGAGCAATCGACAGTCTCTCCCCCCAGTGTAGAAATGTATTTCGCCTCTCCAGAATCAAGGAGATGAAGAACAAGGAAGTCGCCCAATTTCTTGGAATCACTGAAAAAGCTGTAGAAAAGCAGATATCAAAGGCCTTAAAACAGATCAGAGGAATCCTTAACAAAAAATTCAGGGTTTAGCCGTTACTGTCCTCAAGAGAATATCCTCTCTGGATTACAGGCAATATGACTTCTGGAACAAGGTCGGTGTGTCCATCGCTTCGATCAAGCGTACACCGTCAAACTTCCTTCAACGTTGCGAGGAGTTCGCGGACAAAAGGGCGGGATTCGACCTGGGGGTGAGGGATCGTGAGCGTTTCTCCTTCGATATGGCGCATTCCGTAAAATAGGATGTCCACGTCGATAATCCTGTTGTGGTATATTCTGACACCGTTTTCGTCATATTCCGGCTCATCTGTGCGGCCGAGATTGCGCTCAATGTTCTTGCATATCTTCAGCAACGGAAAAGGCTGCCTCGCAGTGTCGTATTTTACCACGCAATTCAGGAAATCCGGGCCGTCGAATCCGCAGGCTTGAGTCTCGATAATTGGAGAAATGGCTTTGTAGTGCCCTTCCAGTGCAATATCCAGCATATTCAAGGCCGAACGGATATTCCGCTCCCTGTCTCCGAGATTGGAGCCAAGCAATAGAGTGACTTCGGTCATGGAACTACATCTCGGGGTCAAACCCCAGAGCCACCCTGGCTTCGTCGGAAAGCATGCTCTGGTCCCACACAGGCTCAAAAACAAGCTCGAGATTGCAGCCCTTCACGCCGGGAGTGAGAAGAATCGCATGCCTGACCTCCTCCATCACCTCATCAGCCATAGGACAATTGGGCGCAGTGAAGGTCATTTTTACGTATACCTCGCGTTCCTTGTTGATATTAAGTTCGTATATGAGGCCGAGATCATAGATATTGACCGGTATTTCCGGATCATAGACCTGCTTGAGAGCCAGCACAACCGCTTCATAAAGTGGCGCCAGTTCCTTAACGTCTTCTGCAGTAAGCACTTCCTGTGTATCAGTGTTCATTTCGTGCAAGCTCCTTTATTCTCTCTATCATCGCCATAAGCCCTCCTGCCCTCGTGGGAGAAAGGTTCTCCTTCAGGCCAATCTCTTCAATCCAGGCAAAGTCGTCGGACGCGATTTCTTCAGGCCTGCGCCCGGAATAGACTCCGATAAGCAGGGAGATGATTCCCTTGGTGATGATGGCATCGCTGTCGGCTGTGAAGACCAAGGCTCCATCGCGCATCTCCGCATTGAGCCAAACCCTTGATTGACAGCCTTTTATAAGTCTTTCATCCGTCTTTAACGACTCCGGGAAAGTGTCCAGTTTCTTTCCGAGTTCGATGAGATAGCTGTACTTGTCAAGCCACTCATCAAACATCGAGAAGTCATCGATGACAGACTGTTTTGATTCTTCTAATGTCATATTCTATCTCAACATTGCAATCGCCTTATGCAACGATTCCACAAAATACTCCGCTTCCTTAAGCGTATTGTATGGAGCGAATGAAGCCCTGAGCATTCCTGTTACTCCAAACCTGTCCATAAGCGGTTCTGCGCACATCTGGCCGGAACGGACAGCGATACCCATCTTGTCCAGAATCAATGCGAGATCTTCGTGGTGAACACCGTCGATGGCAAACGAAAACAGGGGTATTTTTTCTTCTCTTGATGAAGGGATACCATAAAGTCGCAGTCCATCGATTGCCGGAAGTTCTGCAAGCAGATAATCCCGTATCTCCTCCATCTCGCCGTCATTCTTTCGCAAATGGCGCACGGCTTCTATTGCCGGCCCCCAAGTCGGAACACCGGAAATATTCTGCGTACCAGCCTCAAACCTCTGCGGTGCCTTGGCATAAGTGGTACCACTCCACCTGACGGTCTGAATCATCTCCCCTCCTCCCATATATGGAGGAAGACGATCGAGCCAATCCCGGGATCCATACAGCACTCCCGTTCCCGGAGCGGCATACATCTTATGCCCCGAAAAGGCATAGAAATCACATCCCAATGACTTAACGTCCACTTCCAGATGTGCAACTGCCTGAGCCCCATCCACAGCAACAGGGATATTTTGTGAGTGGCATATTTCAACTATCTTGTCAATGGGATTGATGAGTCCAAGCACATTCGAGACCTGGGCGACACAAACGATTTTTGTCTTTTGGGAAATGAGAGACGGCAGCAACTCTATCTGCAGGCGGCCGTTCTCATCGACGGGGAGGACCTTGATGGAAGCTCCTTTCCGCTCGCAAAGCATCTGCCAAGGGACTATATTGGAATGATGTTCGCTCCCGGCAATTATTATTTCATCCCCTGCGCCTACGAAGGCTTCTCCAAAACTGAAAGTGAGCAGATTGAGAGATGCGGTTGTTCCTGACGTAAATACTATTTGCGACGGCGAATCGGCTCCGATGAATTCGGCAACTATCTTCCTGGCATTTTCATATTCTTCCGTGGCTTCTGACGCAATCTTGTGAACCGCTCTGTGCAGATTGGAATTCTTTTTCGCGCTTATCTCCGTCCACTTGTCGATGACACTCTGCGGACGCAGCGAGGTGGCCGCATTGTCAAGATAGACGAGCGACTTGCCATAAACCTTCTCTGAGAGCTGCGGGAATACAGGTACCATATACTTTTTACAGGCTGCAAATTTAATATTTTTTGCGTAAGTTTGCGGTATGATAGATTACATTTCAGGCAAAATTGCAGAGCTTGGTCCGACTCGGATTGTCATAGACAATTCCGGTATCGGGTACAGCATCGAAATCTCTCTCCAGACTTACGCAGCTCTGGAAGGCAAAACGGAGGCTATTGTTTTCATCCAGCAACAGATCAACCAGCGGGACGGCACCGAGGTGGATTACGGATTTGCAAGCAAAGCGGAGAGAGAATTGTTTCAGCTGATCACCAGCGTTTCCGGAATGGGAGCCGCATCGGCCAGGATGATTCTCTCATCCCTCACCGCTGATGAACTTCGCGATGCGATTCTTTCTGAGAATATCAATACCTTGAAATCCATTAAAGGTATCGGTCTGAAGAGTGCACAGAGAATGATTCTTGAACTCAAGGATAAGATTGTCAAAGGCGAAGGAACGACCGACACCGCACTGTTCACAACGGAAAGCAATGCCGCTGTCGATGAAGCTTCTTCCGCCCTCCTTATGCTCGGTTTCGCCAAGCCCAACATCAATAAAGCCATTCAGGCCATTCTCAAAGCCAATCCGAAAGCCAGTGTGGAGCAGATCATCAAATCTGCCCTCCAGATGCTCTAGACTTCATTGTTCCACGTGGAACGTTTTAAGTAGCTAAAGTCAGAACTGGCTCAAAGCGGATTCGACTTCGAGACGAACGAAGTGTCGCAGAACGTCGGAGCGTGAGCCAGTTCTGACTTTAGCGACCGAAATAAACCAAAAGAACAGAGATATCTGAAGGAGAAATGCCGGAGATGCGCGAAGCCTGGGCGATGGTGCGAGGATTATATCTATTGAGTTTTTGACGACATTCGATGGTTAATCCTGAAACCCTGTCGAAATCAAAATTCTCCGGAATAACAAGATTCTCTAGATGAGATATCTTCTCTGCCATCTTCTTCTCACGGTCTATATAACCTTTATATTTAAGGTTAATTTCCACGGATTCAACGACTTCTTTTGAGTATGTTCCACGTGGAACAATAGCAAGCAAATCTCCCAAATTCACTTCTGGTCTGAGGGCGATATCTGCAATCTTTTTTGATTCCGTAAGGGGTGCTGATCCAAGAGAAGAGAGGAATGGATTTGCCTTCTCACAAGTTATATTGTGAGTTTCGCAGTAGTCTGTCAATTCTTTTACGCTACTGTATTTTGCTTCGGTGAGATCATATCTTTCCTGACTTGCCAAGCCTATTCTGTATCCAAGCGGGGTTAGTCTTTCATCAGCATTGTCCTGCCTGAGAAGCACACGATACTCGGCTCTCGAAGTAAACATACGGTAAGGTTCATCGACTCCTTTCGTGACAAGATCATCAATCAGGACTCCGATATAAGAATCCATCCGACGTAAGACAAAGGGATCCTTTTCCGTAATTTTGAGATGCGCGTTTATGCCGGCGACCAGTCCTTGCGCGGCTGCTTCTTCGTAACCGGTTGTGCCGTTGATCTGTCCTGCAAAAAAGAGATTGTCGATGCATTTCAACTCAAGGGTAGGCTTGAGCTGGGTCGGATCGAAGAAGTCATATTCGACCGCATATGCAGGACGATAAACCTTCGCGTTCTCGAGTCCTTCGATCTTATGGAGAGCATCCATCTGAACCTCGAAAGGAAGAGAGGAAGAAAAACCCTGGAGATAAAATTCGTTGATACTCTCCCCTTCCGGCTCAAGAAATAACTGGTGAGCATCGTTATCAGGAAAGACTCTCAACTTGTCTTCTATGCTCGGGCAATACCGCGGCCCCTTTCCGTGGATGAGTCCGGTGAAAAGTGGAGAATCTCCGAAGCCGGCTCTTAAAGCTTCGTGAACCTTTGGATTGGTATGGACAATATAACAGGTCTTCTGCGGAACACCACTCTGAATTCTGGAAGGGACCGGAAGGAAAGAGAAGCGTTCCGGATTCTCGTCACCATACTGGACAGGAAGACGAGACAGGTCGACAGATGTAATGTCGATTCTGGGCGGGGTCCCAGTCTTCATCCTTCCGGTGGAAAGTCCGAGCGAAACGAGTTGTTCCGTCAGACCATAAGACGCCTCCTCCCCTATTCGGCCTCCGACAAGTTCCTTCCGTCCAACAAATAATTTTCCTCCGAGGAAGGTTCCGGCGGTCAGAATAACTGCCCGAGACTTGAAAATCACCCCTGATTTCGTACGTACTCCGCAGATTTTTTGATTCTCAAAGACGAATAAAACCGCAGAATCCTCATAAATATCTAATAGTGAATTATTTACGAGGATAGTTCGCCAATTATGCGAAAAGGCGATTTTGTCGCATTGAGCCCTCGGACTCCACATTGCCGGCCCCTTTGACCGGTTAAGCATCCTGAACTGAAGGGTCGACATATCTGTAACGATTCCTGTGTAACCACCGAGAGCATCGATCTCGCGGACTATCTGTCCCTTCGCTATTCCTCCTATTGCAGGATTGCAGGACATCTTCGCAAAAGCAAGAGTGTCCATCGACAAAAGAAGCACGGACGATCCGAGCGTCGCAGCCGCCATGGCAGCTTCACACCCGGCATGCCCTCCCCCGACGACTATGATGTCATAGCTGGATTTCATCTATTCGTATACCTTTCGAATGCCAAGGTAGTAATCTTCTTTGGACCTCATGGTTGCGATGTCTTTGTCGTTATGGTCGTCATACCCTATGAGATGTAGAATGCCATGGACAATGACCCTGTTCAATTCATCCGGGAATTCAGTTCCATAAAATGCCGCATTTTCCCGGACCGAATCGATGCTTATGAAAAGGTCACCGTTCAGAGTATCCCCTTCGCAATAATCGAAGGTTATGATGTCAGTGAAGTAATCGTGCTGAAGGTACTTCATATTGACATCCAGGATATAATTGTCAGAGCAGAAGATGATGTTGACCGCCCCGATTTTACGGATTTCACTTTCGGCAACAGTTTTGAGCCAGCTGTTGTTGACGCGCCTGTTTTTGAAATCGAATTTAATATCTTCTGTGAAGTAAGAAATCATATTCAGAAAAATTTTGACAAAGTTATTAATTATTTCTATCTTTGAGGGCTGATTGAAAACAACAAATCAATAATATGGAAATTAAAAAATCAGAGAAAGCCAGTCTGGAGAACAAGAGATTGCTCTTCACTGAGATTGGTTTCGTGCTTGCTCTCGGAATTGTGCTCTTCGCTTTCGAATGGAGTTCGAAGGAACGCAAGACATCAGTTCTTGACGCCGGCAACCAGGAAATCATTGAAGAAGAGTTGGTTCCCATTACTCAAGAGACCCCTCCTCCCCCTCCGGAACTCAACCAGATTCCCATTCTTTCAGACCAAATCGATATTGTCGACGATGACATGAAGGTCGAAGACAACATCCTTAACCTCGAGGATGACGCTAATCTTGGTGTTGAGATCATGGACTACAAGGAAGAAGTTCAGGAAGAAGTTGTGGAAGAAGAAGCAATTCCTTTCCAGCTCGTCGAGCAGAAGCCTTCCTTCAACGGCGGCGATGCAAATGAATTCTCGAAGTGGGTCATGAAGAACCTCTCATATCCTGAAATCGCCAAGGAAAACGGCGTTCAGGGCCGTGTGATGCTTTCATTCAAGGTGAATGCAGACGGTACGGTGTCCAATGTGAAGGTTCTCCGCGGTGTCGATGCCTCCCTTGACAAGGAAGCCGTCCGCGTGGTATCCAGCTCACCCAAGTGGAAACCCGGAAAGCAGCGTGACCGCGCAGTGCCCGTCACATATACTTTCCCCGTGATTTTCCAGCTCCGTTAGGAGAACACCATCACGGAATCATTATACGAAGCTGGCCAAATGCGAGTTTTGGTCAGCTTTTTTTTACTCAAGAACTGAATGGAAAACCCTGTATCCACTGAAAAAGCGGTCTTTGTCGGCATCATCAAGCAGAATGACGACGAAAGGAAGGTATACGAATACCTTGATGAGCTCGAGTTCCTCGCCAAAACGGCTGGAGCTGAAGCGGACAGGAGATTCGTTCAGAGAGTGGATAAACCGGACAATTCCACCTATATCAGGAGCGGTAAACTGGAGGAAATAGCAACATATTGCGAGGAAAACTGCATCAGTTATGTCATATTCGATGACGAGTTGAGCGGTATGCAGCAGCGCAATATCGAGAAAATAATCAAGACTTCTGCCGTAATAGACCGCACCAGTCTCATTCTCGAAATATTCGCTCAAAGGGCGAGAACTGCATACGCAAAAATGCAGGTGGAACTTGCCCGATACAACTATATGCTGCCGCGATTGGCAGGCATGTGGACCCACCTTGAAAGGCAGAGAGGCGGACACGGCACCAGAGGCGGTATGGGCGAGACCCAGATCGAGGTTGACCGGCGCATAGTAAAAGAGCGTATAACCCGCCTAAAAGAGCAGTTAAAGAAGGTGGATAAGCAGATGTCCACCCAGCGCGGCAATCGCGGCCAAATGGTCCGTCTGGCGCTTGTAGGCTATACAAACGTCGGCAAGAGCACGCTGATGAATCTGCTGGCCAAGTCAGACGTATTCGCAGAAAACAAGCTATTTGCAACTTTGGACACTACTGTTCGCAAAGTAGTGATCGAGAATGTCCCGTTCCTCCTCAGCGATACGGTAGGATTCATCAGAAAACTCCCCACACAGCTGGTAGAGGCGTTCAAGAGTACACTGGATGAGGTCAGGGAAGCAGATATTCTCGTGCACGTAGTTGACATTTCGCATCCTGACTTCGAAGAACAGATGGCTGTTGTAGAAAAGACATTGCAGGATATTAAAGCATCCAATAAGCCGGTATATGTTGTGTTCAATAAAATTGACGCATACACCTATGAGGAGTATGATGAATTCTCACTCGAACCCAGATCGAAGGAAAACAGAACGCTGGACGAACTCAAGAACAGTTGGATAGCTGCGGAGAAAAGTCCTTGCATCTTCATTTCGGCAAAAGAGAAGACCAATCTGCCCAAACTCCGCAATGACATCTATAAGATGGTAGCGGAAATACACGCCGGACGCTGGCCTTTCAATAATTTCTTATGGTAAACAAGCACTAAAACATATGTCAAAGAAAATCATCGTTATCGGAAGCAGCAACACCGATATGGTCATAAAAGCTGCAAAAATACCTGTACCAGGCGAAACTGTGCTGGGCGGTGAATTCAAGATGGGTCCAGGCGGAAAGGGTGCAAATCAGGCAGTAGCTGCATCGAGACTTGGTGGTGATGTGACTTTCATTTGCAAGGTAGGAAATGACCTTTTCGGTGAAAATGCCATTAAAGGATATAAAAAAGATTGTATAGACACCAGCTCTGTCCTGTATTCTGAAAAACCATCAGGCACAGCTCTCATTATGGTTGATGAAGGTGGAGAGAATATCATTTCCGTAGCTCCCGGAGCAAACGGAGACTTCACTCCTGAAGACGTGGAGAAAGTGGCAGACGTTATCAGGAAAGCCGATTATGTGGTATTTCAGCTTGAAATACCAGTTGAGACAGTGCTCGCAGCCGCAAAAATTGCCAGCGAAGCAGGAGCTTATGTGATTCTGAATCCTGCGCCCGCATGCAAGCTTCCTTCGGAACTGTTCAAATACATTTCACTGGTTACTCCGAATCAGACGGAAATAGCAATATTGACAGGCATAGACGGCGATATAGAGGCTGGAATGACCAGACTTAACGAAATGGGAGTAAAGGATGTCATACTCACCCTGGGAAGCAAGGGATCTGCCATCTGGGACGGAAAAAAGGCAGAAATAGTGCCTGCACAGAAGGTTAAGGCCGTTGATACCACTGCTGCCGGAGATACTTTCTGCGGAGCTCTGTGTGTTGCCCTCAGTGAGGGAAAGACAAAGAAAGAGGCCGTGGAATTTGCTACCAAGGCCTCTGCTCTTACCGTCCAGAAAATGGGCGCTCAGGAATCAATTCCCTACAGAAAGGATATAATCTAGTCTGAGAATTTAGCTTTAAGGAACTCTCTGTTGAGACGCGCAATGTGTGCAACGGAGATTCCCTTAGGGCATTCCATCTCACAGGCGCGGGTGTTCGTGCAGTTGCCGAATCCCAGTTCGTCCATCTTAGCAACCATAGCTTTTGCGCGACGCTTTGCCTCGGGACGACCCTGAGGAAGCAGTGCAAGGGAACTCACGCGTGCAGCCACGAATAACATTGCGGAACCGTTCTTACAAGTTGCAACGCAAGCTCCGCATCCGACGCATGCAGCTGCATCCATACTCTCTTCGGCCTTGTCATGCGGAATGAGTGTAGTATTGGCATCCTGGGCTGATCCAGTGCGTACGGAAATGAATCCACCAGCCTGAAGAATCTTGTCAAATGCGGTACGATCCACAACAAGGTCCTTGATTACAGGGAAAGCTGCGCTCCTGAAAGGTTCAACCGTGATGGTTGCACCGTCCTTGAAGTGGCGCATAAAGAGCTGACAGGTGGTCACATGATCATCGGGACCGTGTGCACGGCCGTCGATGAACAGAGAACATGCACCGCAGATACCTTCGCGGCAATCGTGGTCGAATGAGACGGGACCGCTGCTCTGACATCCTCTCTCTACAGCCACAGGATCATTTCCTTCCCTGATAAGCTGCTCATTAAGAATGTCAAGCATCTCGAGGAATGATGCATCTTCCTCGATTCCGCTGATATGATAGGTCTCGAAATGGCCTTTGGCCTTGGCGTTCTTCTGACGCCATATTTTCAAGTTGAATTCCATACTGCTTCTAGTCTTTATAGTTTCTGGTTTTCACCTCAATGAACTCGTAATTGAGTTTTTCCTTGTGGAGTTCAGGCTCGGCGTTTTCACCCTTGTATTCCCAAGCTGCGACATACATGAAGTTCTTGTCATCACGCTTGGCCTCACCTTCTTCGGTCTGGCTTTCGATACGGAAATGTCCACCGCAGGATTCGCTTCTGTTGAGAGCGTCACGAGCCATAAGCTTGCCGATTTCGAAGAAATCTTCAAGTCTGAGGGCCTTTTCGAGCTCCTGGTTGAATTCGAACTGAGTTCCGGGAACCTTGACCTGCTCATAGAATTTCTTCTTGAGTTCGTCGATGAGAACGATTGCCTTCTTGAGGCCTGCCTCGTCACGTGCCATGCCGACATATTCCCACATTATCTGACCGAGAGCCTTGTGAAGTGAATCCACGGTCTCTGTGCCATTTATTGCAAAAAGCTTGTCGATACGTGCCTGTACAGCCTTTTCCGCAACTGCGAATTCCTTTGCATTAGTGTCTGTCTTAGGCTCTGAGAACTTCTTTGAAAGATAGTCTCCAATAGTGATGGGAAGGATGAAATATCCGTCTGCGAGGCCTTGCATAAGTGCAGATGCACCAAGGCGGTTTCCACCGTGATCCGAGAAGTTGGCCTCACCGATGGCGAACAGACCGGGAATCGTGGTCTGAAGGTCATAATCGACCCAGATACCTCCCATTGTATAGTGTATTGCGGGATAAATCATCATAGGCTCCTTCCAGGGAGAGGAAGCTGTAATCTTCTCGTACATATCGAAGAGGTTTCCGTAACGTTCGGCAACCCTCTGATGACCGAGACGGTTGATTGCATCACTGAAGTCGAGGAAGACTGCCATACCCGTCTCATTCACACCGAAACCGGCATCGCAACGTTCCTTTGCGGCACGGGATGCTACGTCACGGGGGACAAGGTTTCCGAACGCAGGATAACGGCGCTCGAGGTAGTAGTCGCGGTCTTCTTCAGGAATCTGGGAAGCCTTTATCTCATGCTTGCGGAGTTTTTCGACATCCTCCTTCTTCTTGGGAACCCAGATGCGGCCGTCATTACGGAGAGACTCGGACATGAGGGTAAGCTTGCACTGCTGATCTCCATGAACGGGGATACAGGTAGGATGAATCTGGGCAAAGCAGGGATTTGCGAAAAATGCGCCCTTCTTGAAGCACTGGACGGCAGCGGAACCGTTGCTGTTCATTGCATTAGTGGAAAGGAAGTAGGTGTTGCCATAACCGCCGGTGGCGATGACGACAGCGTGAGCTCCGAATCTTTCGAGTTGTCCTGTCACAAGGTTACGGGCGATAATACCCTTGGCCTGTCCGTCTATCATCACGAGGTCAAGCATTTCGTGACGGGGATATGCCTTGACCGTACCAGCAGCAATCTCCTTATTGAGAGATGCATAGGCACCGAGAAGGAGCTGCTGTCCGGTTTGACCCCTGGCATAGAAAGTACGGCTAACCTGCACTCCTCCGAATGAACGGTTGGCAAGATATCCGCCGTATTCGCGAGCGAAAGGAACACCCTGCGCAACGCACTGGTCGATGATGGCTGCACTCACCTCCGCAAGACGATAAACGTTTGCTTCGCGGCTGCGGTAGTCACCACCCTTAATCGTGTCATAGAACAGGCGATAGATTGAGTCATTGTCGTTCTGATAGTTCTTCGCGGCGTTGATTCCACCCTGAGCGGCGATTGAGTGAGCGCGACGTGGAGTGTCGCTGATACAGAAAATCTTGACATTATAGCCGAGTTCACCAAGGGAAGCAGCTGCAGAAGCACCGCCAAGACCTGTGCCTACGACGATGATTTCAAGTTTTCTCTTGTTGTTCGGGCTGACAAGATGGATTTCCGACTTACGCTTCGTCCACTTTTCGGAGAGCGGTCCGTCAGGAATTTTTGAGATTAGTTTATCTGCCATATCGATGTGTTTGTAGTATTTTCAGAACCAGTCTGCAATTATAGTCATTTTTGGGCAAAAGTCCTATCCAAATCAGAACAAAGTACTGCCGTCACCGTGTTTGAGACCAAGGTGGGAATAGGCGAGATCGGTCGCTATCCTACCTCTCTGAGTACGCAGGATAAAACCTTCCTTGATAAGGAACGGCTCATACACTTCTTCGAAAGTTCCCTGGTCTTCTCCTATCGCGGTGGATATTGTACTGGCTCCTACCGGACCTCCCTTGAACTTAGTGATTATCGTGTCAAGTATCTTATTGTCAATTGAATCAAGACCACGTGTATCGATATGAAGTTTATCCAGCGCATATTTCGTAATCTTCAGGTCAATTCTTCCGTCCCCCATAACCTGCGCAAAGTCACGCACTCTCTTCAGGAGAGCATTGGCTATTCTGGGAGTTCCGCGGCTTCGCAGCGCCACCTCGCGAGCAGCATCATCTTCAATTCTAATATTGAGAATACAGGAACTTCTTTTTACAATTCTGACAAGATCCTCCACATCATAGTACTCGAGAGCGCAGGTTATACCGAAACGTTCCCTTAAAGGAGCTGTGAGAAGCCCGCTCCTGGTGGTTGCCCCGACAAGAGTGAAAGGGTTGAGTGTAATCCGGACAGATCTGGCTCCTGGACCCTTATCAATCATTATATCAATCACATAATCTTCCATTGCAGAGTAAAGATACTCCTCGACTTCAGGAGATAGGCGATGAATTTCATCTATGAACAACACATCCCCTTCTTCGAGTGAAGTGAGAAGGCCGGCAAGATCGCCTGGTTTATCAAGGACAGGACCGGACGTGATTTTCATATTAACCCCCATTTCGTTCGCAATAATATGCGCAAGAGTTGTCTTTCCAAGACCCGGAGGACCATGAAACAGGGTATGATCGAGGGCTTCTCCCCTCATTTTTGCAGCCTGGATATAGACGTTAAGGTTAGATACAATCTCTTTCTGACCGGTGAAATCTTCAAGTTCACGGGGGCGGATAATTCCATCCAAATCCTTATCTTTGCAATCGTTTGTTTTCCGAGGATCGAAATCTTCCATACAGGGACTGATTAGACAAATACAAATATAGTCTTTTTTATTTATTCGTTGATTATAATTATTAAGCTGTTGAAATGTTCACAACTAATTTAATTATTTAATAATCAATAAATAATATCACTGATTAATTGTTAATAATCTGTTGACCACATCATAAATAAACTGTTGATAACCTATTGACGACGTATATTAACTTTTAAAATATAGGTTTTCAACATACCTTTCAACAGTTTATCAACAGAAATAAAAAGAAAATGTTGATAAGTTCAGAAAAGACCGGAATACTGAGAAGCAGAATACAAACCGAAAGGGAAATATTCTGTAGCGGGCTGTTTCTTTCAGCACGTTGGTTTGTTCTGAACAATGCTTCTCCGGACTGTCTGAATTTCATAATTCTTCCAGACAAGGAAAGTGCAGAATACTGTGCTGCGGACTTATATAACCTTACAGATAAAGACAATGTGTATTTCCTGCCTGAGAGTGGTAGAGGGGTTGAAAGGAGTAATTATAAATCTTCTCTCGGGGTTCAAAGGACATCTGCCGTAAGTTCCATATTGGAATATAAGAGCGGAAAACATTTCATAGTAAGTTATCCGGGTGCACTTTCAGAACTTATTCCTAAGAAGTCGGATATTGATAATTCCATATTATCAATATCTATCGGTGACAATATTTCACATGACAAAATCATTGAAATATTGTGCACTCGGAATTTTGAAAAGGTGGATTTTGTGTCCGCGCCCGGTCAGATAGCTGTCAGAGGTTCGATAATTGATATTTTTTCGTATTCTGACTGCAATCCATACCGTATTTCGTTCTGGGGTGACGATGTAGAGAATATTTATATATTCAACTGCAATACCCAACTGTCCATAGAGAAGACAGATAAGATTGAAATTGTGTCAGATATTATTTCTGATGGGGCGGAGAAGGGGGAATGCATATTATCGATACTTCCGGCAAACTCTTGTGTATGGTTGGATTCTTCTGATATGTATTCAGGAAAGGATTTCTTCCAGTTCATAGAAAAATTCAGAAGAGTGTACCTGGATACGCCTCTTTCCAGACAGAAGGAAGAAACAATCAGATTCAATCTGTCGCCACAGCCGGTTTTCAACAAGGATTTTGAACTTCTTACAGTTGATATACGCAAGAAAATCGAGGCCGGATTCAAAGTTTATGTCTATGGCGAAAAGGCTTCTCAACTCGACAGACTAAAGTCTATACTTTCCCAGAACGGAGGCCTTATCCCGGAATTCGTGACAGGTAAGAATATTCATAACGGGTTTATAGATATTGACAACCGGATATGCTGCTATTCAGATCACGAGATATTCGACAGATTCCATAGGGTCAGTATCAGGAGGAGTGTTGAGAAGAGTGAGCAACTGACCATCAATGACCTGAGTGCTTTCAATCCGGGAGATTATGTGGTTCATATTGACCACGGTGTCGGTGTCTTCGGTGGTCTCGTCAGAATGTATGACGACAAAGGAAGGCCAAAAGAAGTGGTTAAAATCACCTATAAGGACGGTGATGTAGTGTTTGTGTCTGTTCATGCCCTTCATAAGATTTCACGTTTCAAGGGTCAGGACGGTGAGCCGCCGAGGATCAGCAAACTAGGATCGAAATCCTGGATCAATCTCAAGAATACTGCAAAATCCAAGGTCAAGGATATTGCCAAGGATTTGATACGTCTGTATGCGAAGAGAAAATCTTCGAATGGTTTCGCGTATTCCGCAGATTCATACCTGCAGCAGGAACTTGAGTCGTCTTTCCTTTTCGAGGACACCCCGGACCAGGAGACAGCCACAATATCCATAAAACGGGATATGGAGGACAAATGCCCGATGGACCGTCTGGTCTGTGGGGATGTGGGTTTCGGTAAGACGGAAATCGCCATAAGGGCTGCGTTCAAGGCAGTCTGCGACAGCAAGCAGGTGGCGGTGCTGGTGCCCACGACCATTCTTGCCCTCCAGCATTTCAACACCTTCACTTCCCGTCTCAAGGGACTCCCCTGCACGGTGGATTATGTCAGCAGGCTGCGTACGGCCAAGGAAATCAGCGACATCAGGCAGAGGCTCTCATCCGGTCAGATAGACATACTCATAGGTACCCATAAGATACTCGGAGACAGTTTCGAGTTCAAGGACCTCGGACTTCTGATTATTGACGAAGAGCAGAAGTTCGGTGTGTCGGCGAAGGAAAAACTTCGTCAGCTCCGCGCAGGCATCGATACGCTCACATTGACAGCAACCCCGATTCCGCGAACCCTCCAGTTCTCACTGCTTGGTGCGAGGGATCTGAGCATCATAGGGACGCCGCCTCCGAACAGGATTCCCGTGCAGACGGAAATAATCCTTTTCGACGAGAAGGAAATCAGGAGCATCATCGACTATGAACTGAACCGCGGTGGTCAGGTATTTTTCCTGCATAACAAGGTAGAAGAACTGCAATCCATAGCGGAAATCCTTCACAGGCTTGAACCTGATATGAGAATATGCATCGCTCACGGTCAGATGGAGGCGAAGGAACTTGAGAACCGAATGCTGGATTTCATCAGGGGAGATTATGACCTGCTGCTCTGCACTACCATCATAGAAAACGGACTGGACATTCCAAATGCCAACACCATCATAATTAACCAGGCCCAGAACATAGGACTGAGCGATCTCCACCAGCTCCGCGGACGCGTGGGAAGAAGCAACAGGAAGGCATTCTGCTACCTCATCGTACCTCCGCTCGTCAGCATTACGGATGATGCGAGACGCAGGCTCAAGGCCATCGAAGAGTTCTCCGACCTCGGCAGCGGCTTCAACATCGCAATGCAGGATCTTGACATCCGCGGCGCAGGAAACCTGCTCGGTGCGGAACAGAGCGGCTTCATTATGGAGATGGGCTATGAGACATACCAGAAGATACTGGCCGAAGCGATGGAGGAACTTGGTGTGGAAACCGGCATCGAAACCGGACGCGGCCGCGGGAAATTCATCGAAGACTGCACCATAGAGACGGACCAGCCCGCATTCATACCGGACGACTTCATCGAACTCAGCGCCGAGAAAATCCGCATCTACAAGCAACTTGATTCCATCAATTCCGACAAGGAGATGGAGCGATATGCCTCGCAGCTTGCAGACAGGTTCGGCACTTTGCCTCAGGAGGTGGACAACCTGATAATGGTCGTACGCATCAGAAATCTCGGTGTGGCCCTGGGATTCGAAAAGATCATAATAAAGAACGGACTGCTCATCTGCTTCTTCATCGGAAACCCTATGTCTCCATACTACAAATCCGATATCTTTGCCACAGTGATGCAGCGGATAGGGGACAGGCCGGGACTTTTCACTCTGAAACAGGTGGAGTCTAAACTCAAGATTGTCACACGCGGGGTTGACTCTCTTCCCAAAGCTTTCGACATTTTGTCCAAGTTGCATTAATTTATTAAATTTGCGGCCTCGATATGGCCAACCTGTTGATAGAAATAGGCAATACCGCTCTGAAGGCGGCCTGGTCCGAAGGGGTCACCCTCGGCAAGACGTTCCGCTACCAAGGCGAGTACGTGCTGGATTTCATACTCTCTCTGACGTCTAGGGAAAAACCTGAGGTGATGGCAATTGTCTCTTCTAGTCCTCTGCCGTCGGAAAGTGAAGAACTGTTGAAGAAGGAATGTTCATTCCTGATGCTTCTGAATTCAAGTAATCAAATGGAAGGATTCCCGGAATACCTCAGCTACGACAGGGTGGCGTCACTTGTGGCGGTGAAATACCTTTTCAAGGAGAAATCGTGCACCGTATTTGATTTCGGCACCACTCTCACGGTCGATTTCATTGATGGGTCGGGATGCTATCGTGGTGGCAACATATCACCGGGGTGCAGGACAAGATTTAAGTCGCTGAACCGTTATTCGAAGTCGCTTCCTCTGGTTAATACGCCTGCCAAAATATTACAGGAAGGCAACTCTATCCAGACTTCTATTGAGTCCGGTGTCATTTCAGGCATAATGTTTGAAATTGAAGGCTATGTCCGTCTTCAACCTGAAAACATTGTGGTCTTTACGGGAGGAGACGCAAATTATTTTGCAAAGAAAATGAAAAACTCCATCTTTGTGGTTTGCAACCTTGTACTGATGGGGTTGGCAATTATTACAGACAACTATGTCAGGAAAAAACTTAAGTAAGTCATTCCTTGTATTCGCTCTGCTCTTCTGTGCGGCTTTCGCCCATGCGGAGGACGATACGGGAGCGTTCAGCGGCTATTCACCATATTCCATTTTCGGAATAGGAGAGATTTCCATGCAAGGAACTGCCTACAACCTCAGCATGGGCGGAGTCGGGATAGCATCCCGCAATCCACGTTTCATAAACATTTTGAATCCTGCTGCTGTGACAGCCAGGGACACTCTTACGTTCATGGTTGATTTCGCGGTATCACAAGGCAATAAGTTCATGAAGCAGAACTCAGGGTCGAATACCTTGAAGAGTGTCAACAACACTTTCAATATGGCCAACTGCGTCATGTCGTTTCCAATATGGAAAACAATAGCCATGATGGTAGGTGTACTGCCCTACAGTTCTACAGGTTATGGTTACAGCTATAGTGAGACTGACCAGAAGGTCATAGCTGATGTAGGCAACATCAACTATTCCAATGCCGGAAGCGGCGGAGTATATCAGGCATTCGCTACTTTGGGCGTTTCTTTCTGGCGCAGGCTGTCTCTTGGCGCACAGGGCATTTATTATTTCGGAAACATACTGAAACAGAGCGAGGTCTCTTACTCATCGGCATCTTATGTCGGCATCAGCACTGCAGACAGAATGAATATCAATGCTTTTTCCGGGAAGTTCGGCATTCAGTATATTCAGCCTTTGGGAGAAGATATAGTCGTAGGGGCAGGAGCCACATACCGCCTTGGAACCGGGATTAAAAATACGTTAACGAAAAACTTGGAGGAAACAGCCGGGGATAATATAAAATTTGCTCCCGAATGGGGTTTCGGGCTGTCCGTGAACTACATTGACAAACTCAGATTCGAGTTGAACTACATACGTGCGGACTGGACAAATAGCGGTTTCGAATCATCATATTTCTGCACTGTTGTCAATACTTCCCATCCGTTCAAGTCTTCTGTCGCCCAATCTGTCAGGGCCGGAGCCGAATACATCCCGAACCGCCGCGATACGCGCTACTATCTGAAGCACGTAGCTTACAGGGCCGGATGTTATTACAACAAAGAATATGTCAACGTAGGCGGAAGCCAAATTGATGCCAAAGGTGTGACAATCGGAGCGACATTCCCCATCGTGAACGGTTTCTGCGGGCTTACCACCGCGTTTGAACTCGGTCAGAAGGGAACTCTGCAGAACAATCTGGTCAAGGAGACATATTTCAATATTTCTGTAGGAGTCAGCCTGTACGACATCTGGTTCAGGCGCATGAAATATAATTAATTTAAATTTCGCAAGTGATTC
>DCIC01000017.1 GCA_002315825.1 Bacteroidales bacterium UBA1736
TACACTGTAGTAATTGTAATTGTTGCAATCAAATTACATAAATTACAATTATTTCACCGAAAAATGGACACGCATAGTCTTACACAAACTTCCGAAAACGACCTTCATATAGCATTCAATCGTCCAATAGCTCATCAAAACTGCAGTTATTTTGATACAAACTTGCCGCGAAAGCAGTAAAAAATAATAAAAAAAACTCTATTTTGCGTGTTCTCCTTTGGTAAATTCGATAATTTTTGGTATATTTGCATGCAATATTGTGTAATTTGGGCTGGAATATCTCCGAATAGAACATGCACAGAAGCGTCATTGAATATGACAAAGCCATTGAATACTGACATACTGAAGGCGGTCAGCGTGCGCTACGTCGTCAATCCGGAACTCGAACGCAAGGATGCGGTCGAGACGGAGGAGATGTGCCAGAAGACAATTGCCACGTTGAAAATGCTGGACGAGGTGCGCCCTCGGCTTGTGCTGATGGCAGACCCACAGAACAAAAGGGATCCTCATGCCGTGATGATCCGAGCCTTGGGCGAGAAGGTGGCTTACGTCGAGAAGGATTTTGCCCCAGACATACGCGGTATGCTCAAGGAGGCTCCTCGTGGCATGCTCATCACTACCATCACAGATGTTGTGGTTTACAAACATGGCTATTTCCATATTAAAAAGCCAACAATAGGACGTGCATATACCCCCGAGGAGATAGGTGTGGATTGGGGGAACTATCAGATAAGTGAGCCATTCATTCTGCCCAACGAGTATTTCGACAGCCATGATGAACTGACGATGGTGATCGACGATGAGCTCCTCCCCGACCTTGCCAATGTCAGCGTAGAAGAATTACGCCTGTATATCGACCGATGGCTCACGTCAGTGCGCTACAACCAGAGTCGCGAGGTGTATGACGAAATGCAGCGCTTCATCTCCATCCTTGCTGCCGACAGCCGAGAGGAGGTGCGCCGGATAGCTATCGACGTCGACCACCTGCGCACGAAGAAAGGCACGAGCGAGGTCATAAAAGAGATGACCGAGATATGGTGGCATGGCATACTGCATGACCCGATGGCGAACGAATCGTTCAGCCTCATTCGTCAACGTTGCCAAAACGAGCGCCACCAGCTGCTGCTCCTCCTCGACAAGGTGGAGGAGCTGATGCGGCACATGCCCGGCGAGCTATACAATGACGTGGGCGATGCATACGATTTTTTCAGTCATCTGGCATATCTTGCACCACCCATGTCGGCCCTCAGCGGTGTGCTTTCGCTCCTTGCCATCCGCACGCTAATCTGTGAGGAACTCACCCTCCCCACCGCTCCATTCTTCGGCAAACGAGTGGAGGTGGTTGCCGACGTGAAGCAGATGCCAACGACCATAGACAAGGTGATGGAGTTTGCCGAAAAGCAATGCAAGGAGTATGTCGAGGTGCTCACCGTGCAGCGCCTCGTGGACCACCTACGTCAGGATTACTTAGGCATGCGAGACGAACAGGTGGAAGGCATCATCAACGCCGTAAAGCCCGCCACAAACATCTCTGTAGGCAAGAACTGCGTTCCTTGCAGTGGCAACATCCAGGAGCCCACAGTATTAGAGAAAGAGTACGAGAGCCCCGTATATCTTACCAAGGACCCACGTGGCTTCAAGATCGACATGATACGTGTGATCTACGTGCTCTTCAAGCTCGGGTTCTTTACCGGCAAGGACGGCAGGGATACGACCAAGAAAAGGGTATTCACCGCCATTGGCCGCGCTCTGAACCTTGACCTCTCGACGTACGACTCCGACCTCTCACGCTCACTCTCCGACAGCACAGCCCTGGAGAAGCATCTCCGCATCTTCGACCGTATGAAGGAAAAGATGAAGGAGGTGTTCGATGGCTATGGGGGGAAGTAGGGCATTATCTAAGGCAATATAGTCTGGTAGTTTTTTCATAGAAGGGCTATATCATGATCTTCTTCCTGATAATCTGCTGATTGGCTGTAATGTGCTGATATTCAGCATTTCTAAAATTGATAAATTGGCAAAAGAAACAAACTGGAAACAAAAATTACCGAAAACTCCAAGTTGCAAACAAGAGATAACAAAAATTAACGTGGAAAACATCGGAAATTTTCAGATATTATCATTTTTAGCTGATGCAGTATATTACAATGATGTGCTTTTTAGACTCTTCTTTTATTAAATTTCCACTTGCAAATAAGGTCGTATATTGTAACAAGCAAATTTAAAACCCTCAATTTTTCGTAAAGTTAAATCACCACTTTACGAGATGGCATGATTGTAATGTTTATTTCTCATTTTTCTTGTTAAAGATAGTC
This sequence comes from Bacteroidales bacterium UBA1736, assembly GCA_002315825.1. Taxonomy (GTDB): domain Bacteria; phylum Bacteroidota; class Bacteroidia; order Bacteroidales; family UBA932; genus Cryptobacteroides. Next base: position 2,316 of record DCIC01000017.1, read on the forward strand.
GTTCTGTTCTCCAGGCGATAGCTTGTTCCCTCAAGTTTGACAATCTCACAGCGGTACAGCAAGCGATCAAGCAGAGCCGTAGTTAGGACTGTATCTTCCAGTACCTGTGACCATTCTGTTGGGGCTTTGTTCGTCGTTATGATGACCGAGGTTTTCTCATACAGCTGGTTGATGAGATTGAAGAATCCTACAGCCTCTTCTTTCCCTACCGGGAGCAGCATGATATCATCTATGGCAATCAGGTTAGCTTTTAATATCCTGTTGTATGCAGCCATGTATGTAGGAGACATCTCTCTCATCTTGATGATGGTTATTATCTCTTCCATGGAGAGCATATAGGCTCTCAGACCATTCTTGATTGCTTCATATACAAGCCCCGCAGCGATGAAAGTCTTTCCTGTCCCGCTGGGACCCATCAGGATGACATTATACGACTGTTCAAGCCATGTCAGTTCCCTGAGCTGCTTCATCTGCATCCTGTCTATGCCTGCAGAGTATTTGAAATCATACAGATCCAGATTGTGACGTGGGGGCAGGTGCGCTGCAGAGAGGCGCCGTTCGAATTCTCTTTTATCTCTGTCTGCTGTCTCTTGGGAAAGTACATTGAGCAGGAATTCCTGATAGGTGGGCTTGTTCTGCTGGGCAGCAAGGAGCAACTCATCAAGACGGCCGTCCAGATTGGCAAGATGTAGTCTCTTCGCACACTCTCTGATTGTATCTCTCTTCTCCATTATCTGAATAGTGGTTGATATGACTCCATACTTGTCTTGGCCGGCTGCAGATCCTGCCAGCAGCTATTGTTTTCCTGTGCCTCTGTCATTGCCTTCTGCATGCTTCTCTGTTCATTCTGCGGTTTCTCGCCTTTCTTCTTCTGTACAGTCCTGGCCGCCTCCATCCAGGTGCTTGCCACATAGGACTTTGCGGCCATACAGACGGCAAGGGATTCAATAAGCGTCTCGGGAGTGAAGTCTTCCATGTGACGGATGATGTGGCACAGGTTATCTCTATAGTAGCGGCTCTTGCCCAGATGAATCCCGGAAAGAAAAAGCTCCAAGGCATCTGAGTTGCCGATATAGTCTCTTATCCGATTCTCAAGATCGGTGAATGAAGACTGCCGGTCCCTTCTCAGGCTACCGTTACTGACCAGTTTCCCTTTCTCCTGAGAAACAGGGTGTTCTGCCAGCGTCTTTCCTGTCTCTTTGCTATAGATATACAGGATACCGTCTTTCTCTTCGATGAATACGGAGGAGCTGGGGCCATGGTAGGTGCCCGTCGGCACTGCATAGAATGAGCAGTGATAGCTGATTACATTGTCCTTGCGCAGATGTCTCTCTTCCATAGTCACCTGGGGCAATGTCGGAATACCATGATAGGGCATCAGATGAGGTTGTTCCTCCTTGAATACTTCCGACGGGATGAGGTGGGTGGTATGATGGATGGTGCCGTTTGCGGTGCGAGCCAGCCATCCTTCGCACTCCGTATTCAGGGGGTCTATTCCTTTGAACAGACGGCCGGGGAGGAAGTTTATCTTGACATACTTCACTACATTCTCCACCTTGCCCTTTGATTCAGGGTCGGATTTGTGGCAGAAGATAGTCTCAAAGTGATGCTCCGACACAAAGGTCCTGAAGGCTTTGGTAAGCAGGTAAGCCCCGAGGTTTTCATCCTTGATGAATACCTTGTCCTGATCATAGAGTATCTTGCGGGGGATGCCGCCAAAGTAGGCAAAGGCCAGTTCATGGGCATAGACGGCAAGGGCGGTCGTGAAGGGTTTGAGGCTGAACCAGACAAACTTCTGGCGGGAGCGGCAGAGGACCATCACAAAGAAATAGACCTTGATGTGTCCTCCTCCTTCACAACTCATATATTTCTCTCCGAAATCCACCTGTGCATATTCCCCATAGGGAGTCTCATCCTGCATCTCGTAAGGACGGGGGGTGTCTTCCGGGCATTTGGGCAGGCTGTGCCTATCGCGCATCTTAGCCACAAAGTTGTAGATGGTCTTGCTGCAGGCCGTAATGGTCTCGGTCCCGTAGTGCTCTTTCAGCCGGTCTTCTATCTGTGCCGCTGAGAGGAATGGAAACTCCTTCAGCAGACCTACAACAAAGGGTTCATACTGGTCCAGCTTCAAGTCGTACTGGCGCTTATAGCTCTCGCTGGCGAGAAACTCTTCCTCGCTCATCCGCAAATATTTGCGGACACTGCCTCGATCCATGTCGAGTTCTACGGAGATCTGGCTCTTGTTCAGGCCTTGATCTTTTAATCGGTGTACTTCGTGCCACATAGCATATTTTCTTAGTGGCCCGACCAAGTCTTGTGTCGTCTTCAATATCCTTGCATTTTTTATTTATGCAAAGATACTAATTATCCCGCTTCGTCGGACCGGTTAACCACCAAAAAGTGGTGATTTAACTTTGCCAAAAATTGCGGGTGCAAATTTACCGATTAC
>DCIC01000004.1:0-2125 GCA_002315825.1 Bacteroidales bacterium UBA1736
AACTATGGCTCAAATGTAGCAATAAAAATTCAGACGAAGCCCTCTCCTGCAATAATTCTTCACCCTAAAAGTTGCCACCAAGAGCATCTGACACACAGAATGCCATAGAAAGCCTATTTCCTGTCAGATGCTCAATCCATATCGGGAAAAACCCAACCAAACCCCGCGCATCTGACGCCCAAAAGCCCCCAGAAGGGCGATTCGGTGTCGGATGCTTTCGGTGTTTGGGAAATTCCCGGAGTATAACCATTCCGTACCAAAACACGGTCTCCACGGTACCAACCTCCATGTCAGATGCTGCCGCAACGTTGGATCTACGATCGGACAATCAGTCAACCCAAATAATCAGGAAACTACATCCGGTAGAATTCAAACTGACAAGTTTTCGGGGAAATCCTGCGCTTTTGGAAGCTCGGACGGCATGAATTGCAGACTTCGGGGCTAAAAGAATCAACAATATCAACTTTTAGCCCAAAAGTCTGCAATTTATGTTATCTTTGCATTGACGAATTATGTAAATATCATTTGCCATGGAAAGACCAGATATCCTTATTGGAAGAAAAGCGGAACAGGAGCATCTTAGGATGATTGTTGAATCGAATGAGGCCGAGTTTGTTGTGGTATATGGTCGCCGTCGTATAGGCAAGACTTTCTTGATAAACAATTTCTTCAACGATCAGTATGCCTTCAAACTTACAGGGATTGCCAAAAAGGACAAGAAGGCTCAGTTATCCAACTTTGCAGAAGCGCTGAATAGATATGGAGACGGTTCGAAATACACCAAGCCTCGTACTTGGTACGCAGCATTTGAAATGCTGCGCAGATTGTTGGAGTCAAAGAAGGGTGAAGGAAAACGCATCGTATTCATAGATGAATTGCCTTGGCTTGACTCCCGTGGAAGTAATCTTATTTCAGCACTTGAACACTTTTGGAACGATTGGGCGGCTACACAGCATAATCTTGTGCTGTTAGTATGTGGCTCTGCGACATCATGGATCACAAACAAAATCTTAAAGAATAGAGGAGGTCTCCACAACCGTGTAACCCAGAAAATTTACCTGCATCCATTCTGCCTGGCTGAAGTCAAGGAGTATTTGACCAGTCGCGATATACTTCTCGACGACAGGGAAATCGCAGAATGCTATATGATAATGGGCGGAGTACCTTTCTACCTGAAACATATTCGTCGTGGACGCAGTTTAGGACAATGCGTCGATGAGATGTTCTTTACTGAAAAAGGTAGTCTCGACGGAGAATTCGAGGCTTTGTTTGCCTCTTTATTCGAGAAATCCGATGCATACGTAAAGGTGGTAGAAGCATTGAGTACAAAGAATAAAGGATTATCACGAGAAGAAATACTGAAAGCAACTAGACTGGCCAATAACGGGCACTTCAGCAAGGTGTTGAAGGACCTGATTGACTGTGAGTTCATCCGAGCCTACAAGGGGTACGGCAAATCATCGCAGGTGGGCCTGTATCAGTTGATTGACCCGTTCACATTCTTTCACTTCAAGTTTATCAAGAAGTATAGCACATGTGACAGCCCATTCTGGCAGTTCCAGATGGGAACACACCTTCACGATACGTGGAAGGGAATTGCCTTTGAACAGTTGTGCTTGAATCATCATAAGCAGATTGAAAAGCAATTGGGAATCAACGGCATCGTAACGAATGTATTTTCCTGGACATCTCCTTCGAATGCGGATACCAAAGCTCAGATTGATTTGATTATCAGAAGATCAGACAAAGTTGTAAATCTGTTCGAGATAAAATACTACGATGGTATCTATCAGATGAAGCGAAAAGACAAGGAAGACATAGAGCGTCGTGTCCAATCTTTCCGTACTGCCAATGCCGTAAGGGGTGCTATTCATCCTATCCTAATTACGGCTGTAGGCTTGAAACAAAACGAGTACTCCGGGATATTCCAAGGAGTTATCACACTTAAGAATCTAATTGAAATAAGATAAAAGGGGCAGAATACTCGTAGTAGATGACAACTTGACCATCCCTTAAGCAGCCTCTATTTTTTTGCGCAGCTTTTACCTCGAATCCTGCGCTTTTGGAAGCTCGGACACTCAAACTGACAGGTTTTCGGGAAAATCCTGCGCTTTTGGAAGCTCGG
>DCIC01000004.1:2237-12069 GCA_002315825.1 Bacteroidales bacterium UBA1736
GGACGCTCAAACTGACAGGTTCTCGAAGAAATCCTGCGCTTTTCACCGCCCGGAAACCCCGAAAGCGCAGCAATCGTCTACCTGACTACCTGGGTGAAGACAGGGGACTGCCCTTCAATCACGTTAACGAACACCGCGACGTGGGACAAGCGGCCGTCAGGAGTGAAGCTTTCCGCGGCGAACTTATACTCCTTCCCGCCGGGGATATCCCTCTCCCCTACCGCGACAGGAGTACCTATCGGATATTTGTAACCTGAGCAAGCCGCATCGAAAATAGCAGCCGTCTCCTCCGTAACCGGAACCTCCCCGGAGAACGCGGGAAGCGGCTCAATCGAGCCCTTCTTCCAACCGTTCTCAATAAGGAAACGGTTCAGCTCTTGAGGAGCCTCGGCAATCCGGGCCGTCCTCACGCCGTAGCCGTCTCTAACGTCACAGCCCGGCAGCGCCGCACGCAAGTCTTCCGTACTCGCCTGCAACCCACCGCTCCCGAACGTACAGAACGGAACAATGGTCTTGCCCTCCAGAGCATCCGATCTCATCGACATCAACAAAGACTTCACCGGCATAGCATACGTACCGAACCACACAGGAAATCCAAGAAAGATAACGTCATACCCCGACACGTCAACCCCGAGAGGCTTAAGCTCCGGCACAAACCCAGTCCGGCGCTCTTCAAGACATCTCTCGATAGTCTCCTCATAAGTTCCGTCATAAGCCTTCCCCACATCAAAACGGCACACATCAGCCCCCGTCTGGCGCTGAATCTCAGCCGCAAGAGCCTCGGTCGTCCCAGTCTGGGAATAATAAAGAATCAGGGTCTTCCCGCCCGGCCCCTTGCAGGACGTAACAGCCGCAGCCACCATCACCGCCATAACAATCTTTCTCATATTCATAATCATATCAATAATAAAATCTTCACAAAAATAGACAAATCCTTCCCAAAAACAAACCCAGCCACGCACCGCCACCTCTCGCCTCGCCGGTGGCTTACAGAACTGGCAGCCAGTGACGTGCAAATGATACCGCCAATTATGAAAGAATAAATATGGGTGGCGAAAGCCAAATTTCGTAAAGTATTAATAATCAACGAATATTGAAAATTGTGTTTCGGAAGTCCTAGGAGGGCTTTCGAAATTTTTAGTACCTTTGTGATACGAATTTTAAACACATATATTATGGCAACTACATTCATCGTCCGGACGGACAAGACCAAAGGCGACCTGCCTTTGCACGTGAGAGTTCAGTACTCTACCCCGAAGATTAACATCAGAGTCAAGACGGATTTGACCTGCCCTGCATAGAAATGGAATCTCAGCCGCAACGGAGCGGCTTGGGCCAATTATGCGAAGAGCGAAAGCGGCTCATTCCTGGTCTCGAAGATTGAGCAGATCCGCACTGCCATCGATTCCCGTATCAAGGATGGCAAGGAGGTCAACGCACAGATTATCGAGAAGATTTGCCACGATATAATCTATAAGGAGGAACGTGAGGAGCAAATCAGAAGACTGGAGGCGCAAAGGCTGGCGGAAGCTGAGGCGAAGCGCATGACTTTAAGCAAGTACATCGACATCTATGTGAAGGAGATTTTCTCGGGCGCCAGACAGACTGAGAAAGGGACCAACTTCGCGCACGGCACGGCAAAGGCAATCAAGGAGTCTATGACTGTATGGAAGGCTTTTCAGTACGATATGAAGAAGGTCTATGACTTTGATGATATCGATATGCCTCTGTACTACAAATACACTGAATGGCTGAAGGGACGTGATTACTGCGTCAATACTGTCGGCAAGCACATCAAGACATTGAAGGCAATCCTCCGTTGTGCTGAAAGCGGGGGCTACAATCAGAGCCAGAAGTTCAAAGACAAACGTTTCAAGGGCACACGCATCGAGGTGGACTCAATATATCTAACCAAGGAGGATCTGAAGAAGTTCTGCGCTGTTGATTTGTCTGGACTTCCGGTTGGTTATCAGCAGGCGCGTGATATCTTCCTCGTGGGATGCTGGACTACGCAGAGAGTCTCTGACTATAACAATATCTCCAAGGATTCCATTCAATCCTATATCAAGAAGATGATTGTCGATGTTCCGGATCCGGAGAATCCAGGACAGATGAAGTCGGTCATTCAGGAACGGGAGGTGACCTATATCAATATCCGTCAGCACAAGACCGGTGCGAAGGTGGCTGTTCCCGTAAGTTCCGAATGCAAGGCAATTCTTGAGAAGTACAATTTCCAGATGCCGCACCTTGCAGACCAGGTTATCAACCGGTATATCAAAGATATCGGCAAGATGGCAGATATCAACGATATTGTTGAACTTGAAGAGACGAAGGGAGGGACAATCAAGATGCAGCGATATAAGAAATGGCAGCTTATCCACTCGCATACGGCGAGAAGGACCGGAGCCACATTGATGTATCTGGCGGGTATGGATGTCTATGACATTATGAAGATTACCGGCCATTCCACCCCGGTTATGCTCAAGAAGTATATCAAGGCCGACCAGTTGGAGGTTGTGGACAAGATTATTGACAAGTACAACTACTTCGACTGATATGGGAGATTCTTACAGAAACACATTGCTGGAGGTTGCGGAGTCGATGGATTCCGCACTCCGGCATATTGCTCTTGTCAGCAAGGCTGTAAGGGGCGATAATCTTGATCCGTTGGAAAAATCCGGAATAAAAGGGAGCGTAAGTGTTCTGGAGAGCGATTGTGCAATTCTCAACGGCAATCTTCTCAGGGCTGTCAATTTCATCAATGACGAGTGGCCGCTCATTGAGGGTAATGCCGGCAGGCAGAGGGAGGTACGGGACTTCATCGGCAAGTTTGATGCTTTCTGCAATGCCGTAATGGAATTCGACAGCCAGTGCACGGTAAATGAGTCGACGGCATTCGATGTCCTTTGGGATTTCGAAGCATCAAGGGATTATGTGATAGTTGCATCAAAGTATTGTGAAGGACTGCGCAAGGTGGCGGAGGATCTTGATACCATTTCTTCCGGGCGTGGAAAGAGGACAACTCCGCTCCAGGGACTTGCCGAGGAAATGTCCGGCTATTTCAACGGGCTTACGGACGCAGATTTGGAGGATGCTCTGCTTCACAACAAGTTCGTCGGCCACAAAGGAGACTGGACTGAACGAGTCAACAAGGCCACGTATTTCGGCAAGCATTTTGGAGTGAGCGCCGAAGTTATGAACCGGATTTTCCGCTTCCAAGGCAAAGACGGCCGTCCGACATTGGTTCATTTCACGCGCAATCCCTACCCCATCGGGCGCAAGAATGACAGGCTGGTAGAGATTTTGGCGAAATATCCCCTTAAAGAAAAATAAAATTATTTGTCGGTATCCGGTGACAAACCGATTCCACGCAGGCTCTCGGCAGAGGGCCTGTTTTGGTTTATATATCTACATCCAACTACATTTCCCGACACTTGTAAGTGTTTGGAATTCCGTAATTTCCCTTTCATCTTTGCGCTGTCGGAAAGGTATTCCGGCAAGGGAGTACGCACAACCTTTTTTGTCAAATTATGAGACTATGAGTGCTATTGACGCTATAGGTGAGTATTTGGAGGACGTTGTGTACAGAAGCGTATGCAAGGCGATGACTGAGGTTGCTCCAAAAACAAAAGTTGAAGAAAGAGACGAGGAGGAAGAAGTTTACATTTCCATCAAACAGGCCTGTGAATTCCTGGGCATCAAGACCACGGCCTTTTATGAACGTCTTAAAGGTGATTCCATCCGCACGAAGAAAGAGGAAGGAAGGCGTACGGTCTGCCTCAACGATCTGAAGAAACTCAAGGAAACGAAAGCCATTGGAAGGTATGCTCGGTTCAAAGGGAAAATCTGACCCCGGCATTATGAACCCTTTAATAGAGCATCACTATGGCAAATCTAACCAAAATCGAGTCGGAGAACCGGCCTGTCGGGGAAACGCAAGTGTGCGTATTCCACCGTGCTTTTACCGGCGGGAAAGCCGGAATGAATCTGGAACATCTTGGCAAATCCTACTCCCTGGAGTCGAAAGAGTTCTACATTATGACTCTCCGGGAGTTCCTGGAACTGGGACGGGATTATCTGCCGGACCTCAACAGGATCCGCAGTACTACAGACAAGAAGGAACGGGCGTTCCTGAAAAAGAAGCTGCTCCCTGCAGGATGTATTTCTTGTAACATCAAAACCCGGTCTTCTTCTGTTCCGAAGGAAGAGAAAATCAAGGCGTACAATTCCCTCATTGTGCTGGACTTTGACAATCTGGATGATGTGGAGGCCGCTAAGCTTGAGTTGTCGAAGTGGCCGTGCTTCTGGATCTCGGTTTGAGCGCAAGCGGTCAGGGGCTGTTCGCTTTCCCGGAGAAGGTGAAATATCCGAAGTTCAATGACGTGGATATCGATGAGAAGATTGCGAAGAATTGGCATAAGATCATCAAGCGCATCCTCGACCTTCCGTTTGATGAAACGCCGAATGTGGTGCCGCTGTCGGCATCAGCCAAGACCATTTTCAAGGAATGGTACGACAAGCTGGCCGACCAGAAGAACTGTGGCGGCAGCAGCTTCGCAGGAATCGCCACGAAGATGGACCGGTACTGCGGACGTCTCGCCCTGGGGCTTGAGGTGATGAAATATGGATGCAAGGAGTCCAGGCTGGAAGAAATCAGCGAGGACAGTCTGCGAGGAGCCATCGCTCTGTGCTATTATTTTCTGGCTCGCGGGACGAAGGCGCACAGGAACTTCTACACTTCTCCGGTTGAAACGCTGCCGTCCGTCCAGAAGAGCATCTATGAAGCCCTTCCCCTCAACTTCGAGACTGGTGACGGAATCAGGATTGCCGAGGGCTACGGTATGGGTGAAAGGACGTTCAAACGCTGGCTGAACAGCAGTCTGTTCAAGAAAATAGACCACGGATACTATGAGAAGAAGTACCGGTAATTATCCCTATCCCTATCCCTATATGGCACTATTGTCACTTTTGTCACTTTCAGCAATCCAAAATGACAATAATGACAAAAGTGCCAAGGGGGAATAAAAATATTATTGGCCCTTTGAAAGGGCCAGAGAAATTTACTATATTTGCAATTGAAAACAACTTTTCTTTTTAAAACACATTGATTATCAGTAGCAAATAAAAATAAAAAAGGGCCAGAGAAAATGAGGAAAACTATTGAAGAATTGAAATTGATGCGTGAATCGGAAGATCACATTGAGTATAAGAAGGCCGAGCAGGGCAATATGTCTTATAATGGAGGAACCAAGGTGAATCCTTCCGATAGGAGAAAATGCATCCTCGGGTATGTTACGGCTCTATGTAATGAGAAAGGAGGATATCTGGTCATCGGTATGCACGATGACTTCCCTCACAAAGTTATTGGAACCAAGCAGAATGAAAATGCTGTCGGACAGCTTGAATCCGACATTTATAGAGACTCCGGTATAAGAGTCTCTGCATATGAACTGTTTGAGGACGGTAAGAGGGTTCTGGTAATAGATGTTCCCTCCAGACCACGCGGAAGGATCTTCAAGTTTGAAGATGTGGCACTGATGAGAGTCGGAGAAGAATTGAAGCCTATGTCTGACGAAGTATATCTCAGCATTATTCAAGAACAGGAGCCTGATTTTTCCGAGCAAATCTGTAACAAAGTGACTATAGCTGATTTGGACCCCGATGCCATATCTATTCTCAAGGAGAAATATGCCAATAAGCAGAAAAACCCATCTTTCCGTTCATTGAGTGACTTTCAGGCTCTGTCAGACTTGGGACTTGTTTCTGATGGCAAGGTGACAAATGCTGCTGTTATTCTTCTTGGAAAGGCTGATGTCATTTCAAGACTATACCCACAGGCAAAGGTGTCTCTTGAGTATAGAACCAGTGAGTCAAATATCCATTTTGATGCAAGGGAGTTCTTTGACGGGCCTTATTTCCTGATGATAGACAAACTGTGGGCGGCCATCAACTCCAGGAATGGTGCCATACCGGTAAGGAGCGGTATCTACAAGGACTATGAAATTCCCCTTTTCAACGAAGAGGTAATACGCGAAGCATTAAACAATGCCATTGCTCATAGAGTATATGGTCTCCAAAGCGAAATAGTTGTAAAGCAATATCCTGCCAAGATGGTGCTTGTTAGTCCCGGTGGATTTCCCCACGGTGTTACTCCAGACAATATACTATATGCTCCGAGTACCCCAAGAAACAGACTCCTGGCGGACGTGCTTTCAAAAACCGGACTTGTAGAACGCTCTGGTCAAGGCGTTGATAACATTTATCTGGCTACAATTTCTGAAGGAAAACCGGAACCGGACTATAGCAAAACTGATGATTTCTGTGTAACGCTTATTTTGTCATCCTCTATAGAAGACATGGCTTTCGCCCAATACATAAAATCAATTCAGGATAACCTGCCGGAGGGCTCAAAGCTAACTGTATATGATGTGATAACGCTGAACACAATAAGAAAGACAAAGCAGCGCGACAAACTTGACAAACAAATAGTCTCAAAACTTGTCAGCAACGGCTATATCGAGCAGCGTGGAAAGACAAGCGGTACATTCTACATTTTAAGCAGAGAATATTATGAACTCGCCGGTCGGATGACTGAATATTCCGATATGTCAGAATGGGATGACGAACATATTATTTCTATCCTGACCTCCTTCCTAAAAACAAACAAGACTGCAAAAATGGGCGATTTTGCCACATTATTCTCAGGACGCCTTTCAAGAAAACAAATACGGATTACGATTGATAAACTTGTCGAGGCTGGTGATATAACATACGAAGGAGACGGCAAGAATAGAACGTATTCTCTGGTTGGTTCATCAAAGGGCCAGAAAAAGGGCCGGAAAACCGCCAAAAATAGCTGATTTGCGCTTACAAACCATTTGTTTTTCAATAACTTAAAAAGGGCCAAAGAAATAACATTTTTCAATACCCGAGCAAGCATTATGTCAGAACTCTCTATCGCAAAATCTCTGAACAAAGCTTATAGGCATATAAGCATCGACAAGGCTTCATTCGATTTATTCAAAGGTCAACTGAGCACTTTGTTTGAGCAGATAGCTTTGGTGGATACCGAAGAAAAAGTCAAAGGCGATCTTATGGATTTCCTGAAACTGACATTTTATCGCCAGAATTATAAGGTGTCGCCAAATGGGAAAATCGATGCTGCCATCCACCTTGGTAGTGGCATTGATGCTCCTGTAGGTGTAATCTTCGAAGTGAAAATGCCCGGCAATGTGACAGAGATGGTCACGAGGGAGAATCTGAACAGGAAGGCGTTGCAGGAGGTTCTGCTGTATTACCTGCGGGAGAGAGTCGAGAAGAAGAATATACAGCTCAAGCAGCTTGTAATTACCAACATCTATGAATTTTTCATTTTCGATGCTCAGGAATTTGAGAGAGTTTTCTATTCAAACAAGAAGCTTCTGAAAGCCTTTGATGATTTCAATAATGGGAAACTGACTTCCGATAAGACGGATTTCTTCTACAAAGAAATTGCAGCAGTATATATCGAGAATGTGGTCAGCGACCTGAACTATACATACTTCGATATCAGGGACTATAGACGGTTTCTGAATAACGGGAATGACAAAAAGCTCATTGAGCTGTATAAAGTATTCAGCCCGGAGCACTTGTTGAAGAAATCCTTCCAGATAGATAGCAACAAACTGAACACGAAGTTCTACAGTGAGCTTCTGTACATAATCGGTCTTGAGGAGGTTGAGGACAAGGATTCTCACAAGAGGATTATCACACGGTGCAAAGAACCCGAAAGAAAAAGCGCTTCAATCCTTGAAAACGCCATAACAATCCTTGACAGCGAAGACTGTGTGGATGATGTGAAAAATCGTGCCGCTTATGGCAAGACCCGGGAGGATCAGTTGTTCAACATTGCTCTGTCCCTCACCATCGGATGGGTGAACAGGGTCCTGTTCCTCAAGTTGCTTGAGGCCCAACTCGTGAAGTATCACAAGGGAGATACTTCATATTCTTTCCTCAAGCCGACAATCATCCCTGATTATGATGAACTGAACAAGCTTTTCTTCCAGGTTCTTGCCAAGAAGCCTGAAGATAGAACAGAAATCATTTCTGAAAAGTTTGGGCGCATTCCATATTTGAACAGTTCCTTGTTTGAGGTTAGCCCTTTGGAGAGGCAGACTATAAAAATCAGCGGTCTCGATAATGGAAAGATGCCGCTTTTTGGTGCCACGGTGCTGAAGGACGGCGGCAAGCCAAGATACAAGGAAATTTCCACCCTCCGCTATCTGCTTGAGTTCCTTGACGCATACGATTTCGCAAGCGAAGGAGAGGAAGATATTCAGGAAGAATCCAGGACTCTTATCAATGCATCCGTCCTTGGACTCATCTTTGAGAAAATCAACGGGCATCGTGACGGATCAGTCTTCACACCTGGTGCCATCACAATGTATATGAGCCGAAATGCCGTCAGACAGACGATTGTCAGACGATTCAATGAGGAATTCGGCTGGTCTTGCAAGGATTATGACGCTCTGAAAGATAAAGACATCGAAGACTTGGCCAAGGCCAACAAGGTCGTTGATTCCATTAAAATCTGTGACCCTGCTGTCGGTTCCGGACATTTCCTGGTGTCTGTCCTCAATGAGTTTATCAGCACCAAATACGACCTTGGAATTCTTCTCGACTGTAGTGGTAAGCGCATCAAGAAGCAGGATTACAGCATAGACATTGACAACGATGAACTTGTCATATCTGATGAGGACGGGGCTCCATTCAATTATGTGCCGGCGAATCCGGAAAGCCAGCGCATACAGGAAGCTTTGTTCAATGAAAAGAAAAAGATTATTGAGAATTGCCTGTTTGGTGTTGACCTCAACCCGAATGCTGTGAATATCTGCCGACTAAGGTTGTGGATTGAGCTGCTGAAAAATGCTTATTACACGAAGGATAGTGAATACACCGAACTTGAGACCTTGCCAAACATCGATATAAACATCAAGGTCGGCAACTCGCTGCTGCACAGGTTTGATTTAAACCAGGACATCTCTGAAATTCTGAAAAAATCCAATCTGACGATTTCCGGCTACCGGGAAGCTGTTTCCAGATATAAGAATGCTCATTCCAAGGAAGAGAAACGTGAGCTCGATGATATGATTGCCCAAATCAAGAGTAATCTCAAGACTCAAATCAGCATGAGAGATCCAAAACTCTTGAGACTTCAAAATCTTCAGTCGGAATTGAGTTCTCTCGAAGCCCCGCTGCTGTTTGAAATATCCAAAAAGGAAAAGGCTAAGAATGAGAAGACGATAAAGGAACTTAAATTGAAGATTGCCGAAGCTCAGAAAGGCCTTGATGAAATTCGCAACAACAAGATTTTCATCGGAGCCTTTGAATGGCGTATTGAGTTCCCGGAGGTTCTGGATGAGGACGGACGTTTCTCGGGGTTCGATTGTGTCATCGGCAATCCGCCATACATCCAGCTTCAGAAGATGGGGGCAGATGCAGATGCTCTCCAGAAGATGAACTATGAGACTTACGAACGCACCGGAGACATCTATTGCCTGTTCTACGAGATGGGAATGAAGCTTCTGAAGCCTGAAGCGCTGCTAACGTTCATCACATCAAACGGCTGGATGAAATCAGCATATGGCAAATCATTGCGCTCAATCTTGACGAGCCAGTATAGACCATCGCTTTTAGTGGACTTTGCCGGCTATAAGGTTTTCGACTCCGCTACTGTTGATGTAAATATACTTTCTGTCATAAATTCCAATGTTCAGAAGGAGACCATAGCTTGCTCCATAAGAAAAGAAGATTTCGAGGTTGAAAAATTGAGCGATTATGTGCAGACAAATTG
>DCIC01000119.1:0-2794 GCA_002315825.1 Bacteroidales bacterium UBA1736
GAAATTTGACGAAGATCCGAGAAAATCCTTGTTCTCCTTCCTTTTCTCCATCCTTGATGTGCTGAGATGGAGAAATGCAGGGATTTTCAGCAATTTCTCCATCCTGGCCCGATGATGGTTATATTGAAGTCTGCACAGATTTTCTTGCAACAATATGCGGAATAGAAATGTCTGCCGAAAATCTCGTATCCCTAGAACAATTGCCGGTGATATGCTAAATCTGTGTCATCTCACAAATTTTAAAAGATTAGATAATATTCTGTATATTTGCTCATATCACAGTTGGGTTTCCTTAGGAAGAACCAATGTACATTCTAATAATACGAGTGATGAAATAATAAGCAGTAAGTCAGTGAATTATGAAACAAACAGTTATTTCATTTATCATCAGTATTCTCTCTATGCTGTTATCTATAAACTGTAACGCACAGGTTACAATTAACATCCGTTATTCCGCTGAAGACGGGAACGCCCGTAAATATGTGGAAGAAATGGAATCGAGCGGCATTGTCGCAAGAATCCGAGCTATTGAGGGATGCCTCCGTTATGACTATTTTTACCCGGCTGACGATCCTCAGGGCCTACTCTTGATTGACGAATGGGCCGACCAGGCAGCCCTTGACCGTTATCACAGTTCTCCTATGATGCAAGAGGCTGCATCTCTGAGAGAAAAATACAAACTGGGCGGTCGTCAGGTGAGGCGGTTTACGCCCGTGGCTCCACCGAGTAATCCCGAGGAAAAGAAATGAAGAGATTATTAGCTTATCTATTTCTGACCTTATCTGCATTACAAATGTCCTATGCTCAGATAGACGTTCACAGTCACGCTATTACGGATGGCTATATGACTGTGGTTAAAGCCTTAGGAATGGAAATGGACGAAGGCTTCCCAATCCCCTCCTGGTCAATAGAGAATCACCTGGCTTTTATGGATGAGGCCGGGATTCAGACTTCGATACTGACGATGCCCGCACCGCAGCCCAAAGGAAGTGATGCTCCTGCTGCTTGCCGGGCGTGGAATGAAGAATGCGCTAAACTGAAAGTGAAGTACCCCGGGCGGTTTCTGTTCTGCGCAGCCCTGCCTTTGCCTGATGTTGATGCCGCGATAATAGAAGCGAAATACGCCTTAGAAATATTGGGAGCCGATGGTATCAAACTTGCCTCCAATGCCTATGGCCAATACCTGGGCGATGAGGCGCTGGAGCCGCTGATGTCCTATCTCAACGAACGCAAGGCTGTCATCATTACCCATCCACATAAGCCTGCAGCCGTCAATGACAAGCTCATTGATGCCGTCCCTCTGGCATCGTACGAATATCTCGCTGAGACCACACGCGCCATCCTCAATATGGTAGCCCACGACGTTCTGGTCCATTATCCGGATCTCAAGGTTGTTGTACCACACTGCGGATCCTTTCTACCTAATGCGTTGCCGCGCTTCATTGGTCTGTTGCCCGTAATGGTGCAACAAAAATATATGAAGCAGGTGGATGTGAATGCCAATATCTCCCGCTTGTACTTCGATCTGGCCGGAGCCGCTACGGACGATGTCATCAGTACCCTCTTGACTATTACTACGCCGGACCATATCCTATATGGCTCAGATTATCCCTATGTTGCTCCGCAGGCACTCATTGGCTCCAAGAAATCCTTGGAGAGCCGCCTGCCCTCTCACGGATTGACCGCAGAGGATATCCTTTCCAATAATGCCGCGAGGCTGTTTGGCATAGATTATCAAGCCCATTAATTTGGCCGGAATCCGATGCGTTTACTGGAGGAGGGCGTTGCGTTTGGCGATGAACTTGTCCTTATTGGCGATGTGGAATTGATAAACTGTCTCAATCGAGTGGTCTATCCTTTCTTTTTCCTGATTGGGATTGCTTACTCTGTATTTGTTTCTGAATTCCAATATCTGAGCCATCTCTTCGTCATATTCCGCTAATTTCTTGATTGCATTCAATTTGAAATCCACTAAGCGACAGTAGGCCCGCCACTGTTCTCCTGTAATTATCCTGAAGTACAATTCAGGATTTTGGGCAAGAATATAACTGATTTCGGTAACGAGTGCATATTGATATTGCCAGAAATAAGCGATATCACCCCTTTCTTTGCAGATTTCATACTCTCTTCTGATTTTCTCGGATCTCGTGGCGTCACTTGTCAAAAAATCCGTATCAATTGGATGATTCACATCAGCGGCAAGCTTTGCTATCACTTCCTCTATATCGTTACTGGGCATCTGATACAGTTGTCTTATCCCTAACTCTATGGTGTATATTGCCAGAGCATTGATTTTCTGCGATTTTGTTACCAATGTACTTGCGACCGAAGGGTCAAGAAGATAATCTGGTTTAACAATTATTTCTGCCTTTGTCAGTTCCATCGTTTTAAGATTGAACGTTTGTGAAGATGCGTCTAAGAACTGCTCCGCCAAGGTATCTATCTGTGCCAGCACTGAATCCGCCAAAGCCTGTTTCATCTCTTGAACTTCTTCCTGCGAAAGCTCTTGAGACTGAATTTTCTTGTTGTTCCTGCAGGACACCATCAAAAGCGCTGCAACCAATACCAGGGCAATGAGAATATGGGTGTTTTTCATATTGATTATGAGATATGTTCCTATATGAAGCAAAGGTACTGAATTTTACCCATTGTCACCAAACAAGTATCCGCAAGACTTCTCCATAATCGGGCGGTCAGGATGGAGAAAAGACGGGAACTCGAGAGTTTTCTCCAGAATCGAAGCCCCGAGATGGAGAAAGTCAATGTTTTGCAACAATTTCTCCATAATCCGGCG
>DCIC01000119.1:2846-6872 GCA_002315825.1 Bacteroidales bacterium UBA1736
GTTTTCTCCAGAATTGAAGCCCCGAAATGAAGATATGAGGTGATAATGAGGGTAATTTCCATCCAGGGAGCCCAGAGATGGAGAATCGGAACTTTATGTGTATATTCGCATAATTAAGGAGTTGGTAAAGATTTGTGAAAGATTGAGATTCACTAAGCAGACAAAAACTGACAATGAACAGCACAGAGCACACTTCCGCAAGAAGGAATAACGTCCTATTGGGTTACAGCTACAACACGACACTGGTCTCCACGACATTAACCGCAATTGCCCCCCTTCTCACAACGCTTGCCGACGGCCTCTGCTCAGGAAATCTTCTGGGAGCCGATGCTTTCAATGCGGTAAATACCGTTATGCCACTAGTCAATGCCGTCAGCGTTCTCACACTCATCTGCAATATCGGCGGCAGTGTCATTGCTGCCCGTCACATAGCATCCGGCAACAAAGAGAAGGCAGATAAGATCTATTCAGTATCTCTGACTTCGTCCGTCTGCGTTGCGCTCCTCTGCACCGTGTTTCTAGCCTTCAATCTGGACGCAGTCAGTGCTTTCCTCTGTCCCGGAGAAGAGGGAATGGTACAGGCGAGGCAATATCTGAGCATTATGCTCGCATATTTCCTATTCGTACCGTTCTGTACGACATTAAGCAGCTTTTTTTCAGTAGAGGGGCACCCGGAGGTTGTAACCCGAAGCGTAATTATATCAAACGCCATCAATGTCATCCTTGACATTGTATTCATTGCCGTGATGGGATGGGGAATAGAAGGAGCCGCGTGGTCAACCGTCATTTCGGGAGTCGTAAATCTGGCAATCTACTTCGCTCATTTATTAAAAGGCAAGAGCACATACCACTTTACCGTCAAAGCCTTTGACTCCGAATTCTGGGCCACATTGGGAAGCAATCTCAAGCAGGGCTTCGGGTTCAATATCTTCTACATAGTCATAAACCTGTTTGTACTATACAGCAACACTCTCATATCACATAGCCTTGGAATGGTGGCACTGTCACAGTTCGGACTTTGCATCCAGCTGGAATCCGTCACCTTCGGAGTCGTAGTCGGCATAACAATGGCAGGCATATCACATATTTGCCGAATGCAGGGCGAATGCGACACAGATGGCATCAAGTTCGTAATCAGCAGGTGTCTGAAGTTCGTTCTGATATTCTACGGATTTCTAGCCCTCATTATGTCGCTGTTTCCGGGATTGATATTGACTTGTTTCGGAATGAATACGCCCGGAATGGCAGAGGCTTGCCGGATTCCCTTTATCTGCTTTGCTGTGTTTTATCTCTGCTTCGCATTTCTTGCAGTATATTCCACAGTTGCAATGCAAATGAACGGGCACATCGGGGGAAAGATTTTCTTCATTTTCGGAATTGGCATATTGACAGCACTCAATATGCTGGCCTGGTCAAAGGTATCACCTGACAAATTATGGATTGGATTTGTCACAGGAAGCATCCCGATGTTGATCGGAGCATTGTGTTACGCATACAGCTTCCACCACAGGAACAAAGCCATCACCCGTTTCACATTTCTTGACACATTCCCGGTCCGTGTCCGTTTCGATTTCAGTATGGATTACAAACTGACAAAAATGGACAAATTGATGCACGAGCTCAGGATATTCTCTCAAGTGTGTCAAATACCCGAGTTCATCTTTGACCATATCAAATACTGCTGCGCCGAATTGTGCGAAAGCGTAGCCCAGAAGAGATTGAAAAGAAATATTCAGTCCTTTGACTTGTCTTTTATCGAGACCGAGAAGAGCTTCCGCCTCATTATCAAAGACAACGGAACACCGGACAATACCTTGGATTATGACACCGAACTAAGCGAGAAGCTTACAGAAACATTCGACATTCCTTCCCAGCGCGATACACGCTTGTATCTTATCCACAAAATGTCCAACCACATAGAATACAACTATGTGTTCGGAATGAACATTACGATTCTGGACTGGGATTGCGCTTCTTCCAGCGATCCCGGGCAAGCTGCTGCATATCCACAACAGCATCCCGCTCATCAACAATCTCATCCCCAAGAATAGTCTCAATCACATCCTCCATCGTGAGAATGCCCTGGAATGAGCCGTACTCATTGATAATGACAGAAATCTGCTCCTTGTGAGAGAGCATCTCATCCCAAATGGTACCGATGGGAGTCTCCTCGGGAAAGCACTTGATATCACGCTTGATATCGCGCAAATGAGTATCATACTTATCCTCAGCCATCAGCTGAAGAGCATCCATACGTAGGATGTAACCCGTAATGTACTCATCATTGTCGGCATACACTGGAATACGACTGTGATGAAGAAAACGCCTGTCCTTGTAAAAAGACTTTATAGGCATAGACTCAGGAGCGATGGCTGAGACCACACGCGGAGTCATCACATCAGAAGCCAGAACCTCATCGATATTGATGATATTCTGAATAATCTCATTCTCATCCTCATCAAGCTCACCGGACTCCTCGGCCACATCAGCCATAGCTCCGACTTCCTCCCTGGAGATCGACGTCTCTGCCGACTTTGGAGTGATCCATTTCTGAATCCCCTCCACAATTAGCACAACAGGATAAAGGACAAAAATGAGAACGCGGATACTTGATACCGCAAAACCCATCAGACTCTTCCAATGAGTCGTCCCGATGGTCTTGGGCACAATCTCCGAAAACAAAAGAATCAGGACCGTAGTAATCGCACTGACCAAGCCGAACCACTCGGAGCCGAAGAGGATAGTCGCCTGACGGCCCACCCCCGCGGCTCCGATAGTATTGGCTATAGTATTGAGCGACAGGATCGCAGCAATCGGTCGGGAAGAATCCTGCTTATATTCCTTCATCCTGATGGCAGGCTTGTAGCCATCCTCCTCTCGCATAGTGATATACGAGATAGGAGTACTCATAAGCGTCGCCTCAAGAACGGAGCAGAGGAAAGACACCCCCATAGCCACCGCGAGGAATACAATCAACAGTCCCATAAGATATTATACCTTATACTCGTCCCAGCTCTTGATAAGCAAATCCTCCTCACTCAAAGCACAGAATGCGCGTGTATAAGCAGTGGCAAGACGGCTATTGGTGATAAGAGGAATATTGTAATCGATAGCAGCGCGGCGAAGTTTGTAACCATTGGTAATCTCCCTCTCGGTATAGTTCTTAGGGATATTGATCACCAGAGACACCTCGTGCCATTTAATCAGATCAAGAGCAGTCTCGACTCCGGGCTGCGTGCCCTCAGAGGGCCACAGAGCAGGAAGAGCGGGCACACCATTTTCAACAAGGTACTTGCAAGTGCCTGAGGTAGCATAAATCTTATAACCCTTCTCAAACAACATAGTGCAGGCACGAAGCATTTCAGCCTTCTCGTAAGCGTTTCCGGAAGAAACCAGAATAGCATCACCCTTCTTAGGGATATTGTATCCCACAGAAATCATAGCCTTGAGCAGAGCCTCATCGAAACAATCTCCGATACAACCCACCTCACCGGTAGAAGACATATCCACACCGGGCACGGGATCAGCAAGATTGAGACGCGAATATGAGAACTGGGAGGCCTTCACGCCCACAAAGTCCAGATCAAAAGCGTCAAACTCGGGTCTTGCGGGATGCTGTCCGAGCATACACTTGGTCGCAAGCTCTATAAAATTGACCTTCAATATCTTAGATACAAAGGGGAAGCTTCTGGAAGCACGCAGGTTGCACTCGATCACCTTCACATACCCGTGAGTTGCAAGGAACTGAATATTGAAAGGACCTGTGATACGCAGCTCGTGAGCAATCTTTGTGGCAATCTTGCGGATACGCGCTGCAGTCACACCATAAATCTTCTGAGGAGGGAACTGCATAGTAGCATCTCCGGAGTGCACACCTGCAAACTCGATATGCTCGGAAATCGCATAAGCGAGAACCTTTCCACCGTCAGCGACAGCATCAAACTCAATCTCCTTGCTGCGCTGCATAAATGAACTGATGACAACAGGATGCTCCTCGGAGACCTCAACTGCGAGCTCAAGGAACTT
>DCIC01000119.1:6974-9643 GCA_002315825.1 Bacteroidales bacterium UBA1736
ACCTCATCGGTAAATTTGTCCACTGCATCAAGAGTGGTGAGCTCCTCCCAGGCAGGCTGGTCAATACCGAGCTTATCGACAACGGAAGAGAACTTGCGGCGGTCCTCAGCCCTGTCGATATCAGTAGCGGAAGTACCGAGAAGACGGATACCGTTCTTTGAAAGAGGCAGAGCAAGATTGTTGGGAATCTGGCCGCCCACACTGACAATGACCCCGTAAGGATTCTCGAGCGCGCAAATCTCAAGCACAATCTCAAGACTGAGCTCATCGAAATACAGACGGTCACTCATATCGTAGTCGGTAGAAACGGTCTCAGGATTGCAATTGATCATAATCGCCTGATAGCCGCTCTTCTGCAAAGTCTGGATAGCGTTTACGCCGCACCAGTCAAACTCCACACTGCTTCCGATTCTGTAGGCCCCGGACCCGAGGACAATGGCCGTATGCTCACCTGTACTGAACTGAACATCATCGTGATCGGAATTGTATGTCAGGTACAGATAATTGGACTCCTCGAGACTGCCTGAAAGCATAGTCTTGATCTGCTTTACATAAGGACGGATACCCAGCTCCTGCCTTCTCTCCCTTACAACAGATTCGGAAATCCTGAATATGCGAGCCACCTGCAGGTCGGAGAAACCGAGAATCTTTGCGCTGCGAAGAACTTCAACGGGAAGTTTGTCGAAAGACTCATATTTCTCAATCTCGTGGTAGGTAAGATCAATATTGCGAAGCTTCTCCAAGAACCAGGGATTGATCTTGGTGAGCTCGTAGATGCGGTCAACAGAATAACCGGCTTCAAACGCTGCAGAAATGGCAAAAATTCTGGTATCGGTAGGATGAGAAAGAGAGTAGTCTATATCGTCAAATTTGTAAGAACGGCGGCACACAAATCCGAAAGCTCCCTGGCCCATCATTCTCAAACCCTTCTGGATAGCCTCCTCAAAGCACTTACCGATAGACATAACCTCTCCGACACTCTTCATACTGGTGTCGATCTCGCGTGACACGTGACGGAACTTGGCAAGGTCCCAGCGTGGTATCTTGCAGACAACATAATCAACCGATGGAGACTTGTCAGCATTTGGTATCTCGTGGAGGCCGTACCCAAGACCGATCTTGGCTGCAACAAATGCCAGAGGATAACCTGTAGCCTTGGATGCAAGAGCAGAAGAACGGCTCAAACGAGCATTGACCTCGATTACGCGATAATCCATATCACCGTCAGGACTGAATGCAAACTGAATGTTGCACTCTCCGATAATACCCAGGTGACGGACAATATCAATCGAAAGCTTATGCAGATAATCCAGCTCCTCGCTGGTAAGTGTCTGGGTAGGAGAGACCACTATACTCTCACCGGTATGGATTCCGAGAGGGTCGAAGTTCTCCATATCACAGATAGTGAGACACTTGTCATATTTATCCCGCACTACCTCAAACTCAATCTCCTTCCATCCCTTAAGAGACTTCTCCACAAGGACCTGAGGAGAGAAAGCGAAGGACTTTCTGGCAATGGCATCGAGCTCAGCCTCATTGTCACAGAATCCCGAACCGAGACCTCCAAGAGCATAAGCGGCCCTCAGAATGACAGGATAGCCCACATCATTTGCAGCAGCCCTTGCCTCTTCGATTGAGGAAGCGGCGTGCGAGCGGATAGTCTTGATATTGATCTCATCGAGGCGCTCCACAAAGAGCTCGCGGTCCTCAGTGTCAATAATGGACTGCACCGGAGTTCCAAGCACCTGAACGCCGTTCTCCTTCAGGAAACCGCTCTTGTACAATTCGACTCCGCAGTTCAGAGCAGTCTGACCGCCGAAAGAAAGAAGAATACCCTGAGGCTGTTCCTTCTTGATGACCTCCTCCACAAAATGAGTGGTGACTGGAAGGAAATAAACTTTGTCCGCAACGCCCTCTCCAGTCTGGACAGTAGCAATGTTCGGATTGATAAGTACAGTCTTGATTCCCTCTTCGCGAAGGGCCTTCAAAGCCTGTGACCCACTGTAATCAAACTCTCCGGCCTGACCGATTTTAAGCGCGCCGGATCCTAATACCAAAACTTTTTTCAGTTCCATAATTTATTGCCAGTTTGCAGCTTCTTGCATCAAAGCCGCTATTTTTTCATTACACAAATTACCGATACTCCCGATATGACTATGTCCAAGATCAGCTACAGTAAGGCTTGATGTATCCTTCCCATCATAGCTGAAACTCCCCCCAGATACCTCAATGCCTACCTGACGGTATGCCTCTCTGAAAGGCGTACCAAGTCTGGTCCTTCGATTGACCTCCTCCACAGTGAAAAGATGATCATAGAGTCCCGATGAGAGAATATCCTTATTGATCTCAATATACCCAAGCATATACTCCGTCATATCGATGCACTCCCCAGTAAGGGACAAAGCAGGGAAGAGAATATCCTTAAGCAACTGATAGTCACGATGATACCCGTGAGGCATATTGCTACACAGAAGGGCAATCTCATTCTCTGCGGAGAGCACTCTGTTGCACTTGCCCCTCACCATCTCCCACACGTCCGGATTCTTCTTATGCGGCATAATGCTGGATCCCGTGGTAAGAGTATCCGGGAAATGAATGAATCCGAAATTGGGACACATATATTGACAACAGTCTGCGGCAAACTTATTGAGAGTCAGAGCAAGGCTCCC
>DCIC01000119.1:9772-10753 GCA_002315825.1 Bacteroidales bacterium UBA1736
AAAGAGTTGCCATAACCGGCGGCAGAGCCCAAAGGGTTGCGGTTGACAACCTTATAGGCAGCGCCGAGCATATAAATATCATTAATCAGAGCCTCGGCATAAGCACCGAACCACATACCGAAAGATGAGGGCATTGCAATCTGAGCGTGGGTGTATCCCGGGAGGATCACATCCTTATGCTCGTCACTGAGTCTCTGTAGGGTTGCAAACAATTTGAGAACGGCAGATCTTATCTCAAGAAGCTGATCCTTAAGGAAAAGCTTGATATCGACAAGCACCTGGTCATTGCGGGACCTTCCGGAATGGATCTTCTTGCCCATATCCCCGAGCTTACGGGTGAGAAGAAGCTCCACCTGAGAATGAATATCCTCGACATCATCCTCAAGGACAAAACGGGAATTCTCTATATCGAGGGCAATCTCATCAAGAGCGGAAGTCAGTGCCTCAAGCTCCTGCTCGGACAGCAAACCGATGGACTGGAGCATCTTGATATGAGCTTTCGAGCCAATGACATCAAACCTTGCCAGTTGAAGATCGAGCTGGCGGTCATTTCCGACTGTGAAAGCCTCCACCTTTTCGGTGGCGGAGACACCTTTATTCCAAAGTGTTGCCATACAAAAATTTTATAAAGGTAATGTATTTTTCGACAGCATCCGCTATTTCTGACACAAAAATATACTCATCCGCGCGGTGAGAACGCGACGAATCGCCGGGACCCATCTTCACCGCTTCGCATCCAATGCGTATCCAGTCAGAAGTGGTCGGAGACGAAAAAGTCTCAATACCAAGCGCATCAATCGTTTCAATAAGAGAGGATCCGCTCGGGGTCGCAGACGACTTATTGTTGATATTGCGAGGGACAAGATCACTCGTGCAGATTCCCTTCAATTCCTCAAGAATCTCAGCCGAACTATACTGCTCAGTCGGACGGATGTCCACCACAAAACTGCAAGTGTCCGGAATCACATTGTGAGCCATTCC
>DCIC01000025.1:0-137 GCA_002315825.1 Bacteroidales bacterium UBA1736
GGAGCGGGAGAGCGGCCTCCGCCATAGAGGCGGTCACCCATAATGGGACGGCCAAGTCCATCAGGATGTGCGCAATGAACCCTTAATTGGTGAGTCCTGCCAGTGAGGGGATGGAGGCGGACAATGGTGCTGCCATC
>DCIC01000025.1:178-8771 GCA_002315825.1 Bacteroidales bacterium UBA1736
GTCCCAATGATGCGGAACTCAGTAATTGCCTCTTTGCCGTTTTCAAAATCAACCATTTGCCGGGGTCTGTCATTCCAATCGCAAATCAGCGGGAGGCTGATTTTCCCGCATCCGACCAACCCCTTCGAATCTGGAACAGAGCCTGATGCAGTCAACCCCTCCGAATCAGGAACAGAGCCTGATGCAGTCAACCCCTTCGAATCTGGAACAGAGCCTGATGCAGCCAACCCCTCCAAACCAGGAACAAAGCCTGATGCATCCAGCCCCTTCGAATCTGGAACAAAGCCTGATGCTTCCAACCCCTCCGAACCTGGAACAAAGCCTGATGCATCCAGCCCCTTCGAATCAGGAACAAACCCTGATGCTGCCAACCCCTCCAAACCAGGAACAAAGCCTGATGCAGTCAACCCCTTCGAACCAGGGACAGAGCCTGATGCAGTCAACCCCTTCGAATCTGGAACAGAGCCTGAAACCCCATCGAGCTGCGGAGGACAGAGCCGGGCAATATATTCCTTGTCCGTAAGACGCTGCTCAAATTGCTGACTGAGACAGACATAGTGCTCCTTCTTCTTCGCGAAAAGCATAATTCCGGACGTATCCATATCCAAGCGATGACAGGGATACAGCTTCATTCTCAATTTGTGACAGAGAATCTCCAGCAAGGATTCCTCACCAGTCTTGCCCGGCACGCAAAGAAGCCCTGAAGGCTTGTCTATCACAATGATAGCCTCATCTTCATAAAGTATCGAGTAAGGTTCATTCACCTTTCTCAAAAGCGGATTGGGCTCCACTTCAAGACCTTGAAGCATAAATTCAAGCAAAGGGCCGCATTTGCCTGTGCACGAGGGATAAAAATCCCCTTCAATGCGAATCTCCTTATGCGAAGATTCCCCATACCAGAATTCGCCCATCGCGAGCGGCTCCATCGAGTGAGAGTAGGCGTGTTGCAGGAGCTTGGGCCCTGCGCAGTCACCGGTTCCTCCCGGAGGGACAATACCTTTGTCTGCAAATATTGCCCAAATGCTCTTTTTCTCTCCCCGCGCATTGAGCACAACATATTGTTTGAACAGCCATTCCTGAAGAGCACGGGATTTGTTCTTCTTGACTTCGGGGTCGATCTCTGAACTGATCTGCGCCTCTTCCAAACGGTAATGCCCACAAGGATCTGCAATGTCAAAGATGGGGCCCACGAAGCCCTCGATATGGCTTTTACCTCCGACAAGGCCGGAGAATGCATATAGATATACAATCTCCCCGTCAGCTGACTTTGCTTGGAGAACTCCAAGCATTTTCCCTTCTTTGAAAACGGCATTCAAAGCGGGTGTATTATCAATTATATTGATAATCTGTCTGGATGCGCGGATGATGTCCTCGGTGGGCGTGTAGCAAAATGGAAATGTGAACATTTTTAACTCAAGCGACCAAAGATAGGCATAATTTAACTATTTTTGCGTTATGCCGTCGGTGTCATTCATAGTCAATCCGATTTCTGGAGGAAAGGATAAAAGCAACATTCTCTCTCTTATTGAATCTATTATCGATAAGAGACGTTTTTCGTATGAGATACTCTTCACCGAATATGAAGGTCACGCTACAGAGCTTGCCCGTTTCAGCGGCTCCGAGATAGTCGTGGCCGTGGGCGGGGATGGTACTGTCAACGAAGTGGCCACCGGATTGATTGATTCGCAGAAAGCCTTGGGCATCGTTCCTTGTGGCAGCGGCGATGGGCTGGCGCTTCATCTTGGCATTAGCCGCAATCCTAAAACTGCGCTTGAGCAGCTCAATCAAGGGAAAATGGTCCCGATGGATTATGCTCAGGTCAATGGGAAGGCCTTTTTCTGCACTATGGGTCTTGGCTTCGATGCTATTGTGAGCAGCCGTTTTGCCCAGGCAGGGAAAAGGGGACTGCGCACGTATATCGCAGAAGCCGTCAATTCTTGGATGAAGTTTACCCCGGACCATTATCTTATTGAGACTGATGGCTTGAGTTGGTCCGGACCTGCAACTCTTATTACGGTGGGGAATGTCAACCAATGGGGAAACAATGCCTTCATCTGTCCCAATGCAAGCGTTTCGGATGGACTGCTGGATATTACGATTATCAAACCTATCCATTCTCAAGAAATCCCTCTGATGGCAATGCGCTTGATGCGAGGCACGATAAAAGACAGCTTGCACGTAATTTCTTTGAGAGGCTCGCATTTTCGCGTTATCAGGGAAAGCAGGGGCCCTATGCATTGTGACGGGGAGCCTTTGCAGCTGGGTAAGAGCCTAGAAATTAATATAATACCTTCATCATTGAATGTAATGGTTCCTATTGGAAGCAAGAAAATATGAACAGATCGTCAATACTTATCATTTATACCGGCGGAACTATCGGAATGAAAGAGGATCCTGTGGATTCTACTCTCAAGCCATTTGATTTCAGCCAGATACTTGAGTCGGTCCCCGAGTTGGGCAAATTCGCCTGCAAGATTGATTCTTATACTTTCAATCCGCTGATCGATTCTTCGGATGTGGAACCCTCGATCTGGCAGTCCATTGCTCGGTTGATCCGTGACCGCTATGACGAGTATGATGGATTTGTTGTCCTCCACGGGACGGATACTATGTCCTATTCGGCTTCGGCGTTGAGTTTTATGCTCAATTCTTTGAGCAAGCCTGTGGTATTTACCGGAAGTCAGCTGCCAATTGGCAAGCCACGCACTGACGGCCGCGAGAATCTGGTGTCTTCGGTGGAAATTGCTGCTGCCAAGGATGAGCAGGGGAATGCTCTTGTGCCGGAGGTTTGTGTGTTTTTTGATTCGCACCTTTACCGCGCGAACCGCTCCACCAAGGTCAATTCGGAGAATTTCGATGCTTTCAATTCGCCCAATTTTCCTCCTCTTGCGGAGGCGGGAATCAATATCAAATACTATGATGTGCTTATCCGCAAGCCGCAGAACTGGTATGAGCGTTTGACGGTCAATGAGGAGCTTGATACGCGGGTGTCAATTCTCAAAATTCACCCGGGGATTACGGCTCAGGTGGTGAGAAATATCCTCTGCGGACCTGAAACCCGCGCCGTTATCCTTGAGACTTATGGTTCAGGCAATTCGCTCACCAAGGATTGGTTTATTGACATTGTACGTGAGGCATCAGCTATGGATAAGATTCTTGTCAATGTGACTCAGTGTCTGGGC
Source organism: Bacteroidales bacterium UBA1736 (assembly GCA_002315825.1). Lineage (GTDB taxonomy): Bacteria > Bacteroidota > Bacteroidia > Bacteroidales > UBA932 > Cryptobacteroides. The sequence continues at coordinate 3,361 of DCIC01000025.1, forward strand.
GGTACTGTCAATATGGACCTTTATGCTACGGGGAAGCCATTGAAGGATGCCGGCGTCATTTCGGGCTATGACAGTACAACGGAAAGCGCCCTCGCTAAGCTGTTTGTGCTTATGGGGCGCTATTCGGACAATGATAAGGTGAGGGCAGCTCTTCTTGAAGACCTTCGGGGAGAGATCAGCCGCTGATATCAATACTTGTAGAAGCCTTCTCCTGCGGATTTGCCAAGCTTGCCTTCGTCAATCATTTGTTTGAGAACCTTCTCCATTCCTTTGAAATTGTAAGGCATCATCATCTTTTTCAGAAGAGGACAAATCAGCCCGGGGACTTTCTGGTATTGGAGTACGATGTTGTAGGCGGTCTTTATGCCGACAACGTCGAAAATCTGGAAAGGACCTCTGGGGGCTCCTGTGCCGAGAGTCCAGGCCTTGTCTATGCTTTCAGGGTCGCTGACTCCGTTAACATACAGATCGAGTCCGGAAAGAAGGAAGGGGACAAGCATAGAATTGAGCAAATATCCTGATTTCTCCTTCATTACGGGGAGAGCGAACATTCTGATCTCATTTGCGAATGTCACGACCTTATCGAATGAAGCCTGCTCAGTCTGGGGCTGGGCCATTACCTCTGCGGTGTTGTTCTTCCATATCGCATTGGCGAAATGAAGCGAGAGGTATTTGTCGGGGCGTCCTGTGAATTTGGCGAACTGAGAGGGGAGAAAAGTTGATGAGTTGGTTACAAGAATTGTCTTTTCATCCATTAAGGGTGCAAGAGCCTTGTAGAAGGCAGTCTTGTCTTTGGGGTTTTCTGAAACAGATTCAATGATGATGTCGGCATCTTTCACTGCCTTTGCCATATCTAGCTCGAGTTTGAGGCTGTTGTATGCGGCTTCAACCCTGTCAATGCAGGCCTGTTTGTCAAAATTGTCCCTGTCAGCGATTCCTCGTGCCCAGTTTTCCTGTCCGAGAGGACCTGCCATCTGCTCGATGGCGTCAAGATAAGATTTTCTTACTTGTTCTAACTTTGGCTGTGTCCTGCCAATACTTCCCTGGTTTCTGAGCAATATTGTGACCTCTTTTCCGCAATATGCGGCCTGAAATGCAATCTGGCTGCCCAAAACACCGCCTCCGGCTACTGTTACTTTGTTAAATTCCATAATATGTACTGTTTAGTTCGTATCGCAATATAGTGATTATTTATAATTTTTGATGTATCATTATTCTTCGGGATTATTATTATTTTTGTGTTTGATATGAAACTGAAATTTGTCAATAAACCTATACAACTCAGGTTCTATGCCGCTGTGCTCAGCCTTTTGAATCTGGTTTTTTTTCATTTTCCTTTTTTTCGCTTCGTCTGGCAGAACATCAGCTCTGAGGGGTGGAACAAATATTTGGTAATCTTGTCTTTGGTCATCCTTGTCTTTGTGGCCAATTACTTTGTGTTCTATATGTTTGTGTTCCTGCTGAGAAAGGCGGGAAAGGCCATATTGTCCCTCTCGTTTTTTCTTAGCGCCGTATGTGTTTATTACATAAAAACATACAATGTCATAATTGATGACACAATGCTGGGCAATTTCTTCAATACCAATTTTGAGGAAGCTTCCGGCTTCGTCACCGTGCAGTTTGTCCTTTTTGTCGTCGTTTTTGGTCTGGCTCCTGCAATATACGCTCTATGGCGGAAGGTGGATTATGGCAACTGGAAGAAGTTCGGAATCAATTCGGGCCCATCCGTGCTGCTGATGGCCCTGCTGATAGTTGTCAATAGCGGCAATATCCTGTGGATAGGCAAGTACGATACAGAGCTTGGCGGTCTGGTGATGCCGTGGTCCTATTCTGTAAATACTGTGCGTTATTTCAATCAGATACGGGAGGCAAACAAGGAGGAGATCCTTCTTGGGGATGGCGTTTTTTCCGATGACGAGAAGTCGGTAATGGTGCTTGTGATCGGGGAGTCGGCCCGTAAGGCCAATTTCTCGCTCTATGGGTATGAGAGGGATACCAATCCGTTGCTTTCGAAGCGCGGGGACCTGCACGTGCTTGAAGCCAATTCCTGCGCCACTTATACAACAGCCGGAGTAAAGAGTATTCTCGAGTATGAGCAAAGTTCTGACCTGTACGAGATTCTGCCCAATTACCTATATCGGAGCGGCTCTGATGTGCAGTGGCGGACGACCAATTGGGGAGAGCCTCCTGTCCATATCGAAAAATACTATGATGAGAATGATCTCCGTGATCAGTATCCCGAGGTGAAAGACTCTGATTATGACGATGTTTTGATATGTGGTCTAAAGGAATTGATTGATTCTTGCGACAACTCGAAACTTCTTATTGTCCTGCACACGAGCACGAGTCACGGCCCTATGTATACAAAGAAATATCCTCCGGAATTTGAGATATTCACTCCTGTATGTGATCAGGTCGAGGACTCCGGCGGATCCATCGGAGAGCTGGTCAATGCGTATGACAATTCGGTGGTTTATACCGATTATCTGCTTGAAGAGATTATTGAAGTTCTTGACTCTATCGAAGACAGACACTGCGCAATGATGTTTGTATCAGATCACGGTGAGTCTTTGGGGGAGAATAATCTTTATATGCACGGCGTGCCTATGAAAATGGCTCCTAAAGAGCAATATGAGATCCCTTACATCGTGTGGCTCTCGGATGATTACAGGAAGGTGAAGGATGATCTCGGGCTTATTGATCAGCATACTGTTTTTCATAGTGTGCTGGACTTCTTGTCTCTGGAGAGCCCGGTTTATAATCCCGACAAAGATATTTTTGAGAAATGATACGTCCTCTTTACATATCGTTAAGGGGATTGTGGCTCCTTATCCTCGCTTTGGTCAGCTTATTGATACTTAGCGAGATGAGCCCCATCTATTCTTTTAAGGAATCAGGTCAATTTGAGGGCGACTTCATTTATGATCCATACGCTTCTTACAATGCCGAGTATGGATGGAAGCGAACCAATATCCACACTCACACCCACGCATCAAATTGGATAAATGAATGTGAATATTATCCGGATTCGGTGCTTGACTTCTATCGACAGTACGGCTATGATTATGTGTTCTTTTCAAATCATATGGAACTGACCACATACCCTGCTGACTCTCAGTGTGATATCCCTTTGTATGAGCACGGATATAATTTTGCCAAGTTGCATAACCTTAGCTTTAATCCTAAGCGCATAAACTACTATGACATACTTATTCCCTTTATGACATCTCAAATTCAATTTAAGATGGATGTCTTGAGAAAGGGGTGTGATTTCATCTTCCTTAATCATCCCGACAGGACCAATTTTATTGGCGATGAGCAGATGCAAAAGTTAAGCGGGTATCGTCTTCTTGAATCAGATTGCGGCTTTGACGAGGATGATACTTATGGACATAAGTGGGACGTGGCCTTGTCATCTGGACACTATGTGCTGAGCGCGATAAGCGATGATCTCCATAAGCCCACGAGGTCGGAAAGGATAGCTAGAAGATGTTGCTTTATCAATTCTCAATCAGCTTCTTATGATGATATTACTGAAGCCTTGCTAAAAGGCAATTTTTACTCAGTTCATCTTCCTGATTATGGCGATGGAGACTTCGCGGTAAAGACTGCGGCCAATCACAACATACCTTCTGTCGTGTCAATAGGTGCACACTTGGATACACTTTGTTTGGAGCTTGACAGTAGGGCTGCAGTCATTCAGGCCATCGGTCAGGATGGTGTAGTAGTAGATACTGTTATGAATGCTTCATATATGTCGTATGTGATGAAGTCTTCCGACAGCTATGTCCGTTTTGTCGCAAGATATCCTCAGGGAGAAGTTATTTTTTTAAATCCTTTTGCCAGATGGGATGGAGACAGTTCCTTCGGTACACCATACACTGAAATTGAACATCCAATCAACATTTTTCTTACTGTTTTGTACAACCTCTTGATTGTTGGTCTTTTGGTCCTGATCTGGGGCCTGAGCTTCCGCGTTTTGCACGCTCGCAAAGTCAAGAGGGCTGACTTGTAATGTAAATCATTAATCCCTTCTCATTACATATGAAAAAAATCATTCTGTCCTTTGTTTTTCTGATACTTATGTCACTTTCGTCTATCGCCCAGATGGTTCCTTCCCGCTTTAATGTCAGAGGGGCCGAGTATCCTATGGTGGATCCTGTCACCAGGCAGGCTACGTTTAAGATTATGGCTCCCGCAGCAGTTGATGTGCTGGTCCAGATGCCGGATGCGCAATATCAAATGGTTAAGGATGAGAAAGGGGAGTGGTCGGTGACAACCCCTCCGTTGCCGCTGGGTTTCCATTACTATTTTTTCTTGATTGACGGTGTGGAGGTCAATGACCCGGGCTCTGAGTCATTTTATGGATACAGCAAGATGGCTAGCGCTATAGAGATTCCCGAATCAGCCGAAGCTTCAGCATATTATTCTTTCAATAAAGACATTGCCCACGGTCAGGTCCGCGAATGCCATTATTACTCCTCGGTTGAAAATGCTGAGAGGCGCTGCTTTGTCTATACACCCTCTTGTTATGATGATAAGGCATATCAGAAGACTCTGTTCCCTGTCCTGTATCTTCAGCACGGAATGGGCGAGGATGAGCGCGGCTGGCACACTCAAGGGTTTATGGCCAATATTATGGATAATCTGATTGCATCCTCTCAGGCTGCTCCTATGCTGGTGGTAATGGACTTTGGCAACTGCAGCACTGCCGACGGCAACAGGGATATTATGGAAAAAAGTGAACGCTTCACCAAGCTTGTGGTGGATGATTTGATTCCGTTCATTGACCGTACTTTCCGGGTCAATCCCGACCGCGAATTCCGAGCTATGGCGGGCCTTTCCTGGGGAGGATATGAGACATTTGAGACGACAATGAAGAATCTGGACAAGTTCTCCTACATAGGGTCATTCAGCGGAGCGCTCAGGATCCCCAAGGATGCGAAGGTCCAGGATCTGTATGATGGAGCATTTTCTAATCCATCGCACTTCAACAAAATGGTACACGTCCTTTTTATCAGTACAGGTGATCAGGAAAACATTGATGCTCAGAGGGGAATCAGTGATAAACTCAAGGGGGCGGGGATTAATACTACCTTCTATGTTTCTGAAGGTACTGCTCACGAGTGGCTTACGTGGAGAAGGAGTTTGAATGCTTTTGTTCCGTTGATTTTCAGGCCGGAGTATATGCCAAAAAAAATGAGTCGTTGACGCTCTCGCGTGGACAACTCATTACTAACCACATAATTAATAACACTAAAACTAATAACCTTCTGAAGTCTTTTGCTTTTTTTTGAGCATCAACTCCAATGCAAAGGTAGCTATTAATTTTGATTTTGCAAATATTTATTAAATTTATTTATTAATTTTTTGAAATAAATAAGTAAGAAATTTTAGAAACACATATAAAT
>DCIC01000025.1:8904-9560 GCA_002315825.1 Bacteroidales bacterium UBA1736
GACGGATTGTACGATGAAAGTGGACGTGAGGATTTGCTTCCTTTGTGGGTTGCGGATATGGACTTCAAGACTCCGGACTTCATTATCGATGCGTTGAAACAACGTTTGGAGCATCCGGTCTTTGGATATCCAGTGTGTCCCCGCTCATATTTCAATGTCATTTCATCCTGGGTGGAAGGCCTGCACTCCTGGAAAGTGGACCCTACGCATATCTGCTTTATTCCCGGTATTGTCAAAGGTATTGCCTTCACGCTTGAATGTTTATGCAAGAGTACAGATAAAGTAATTATCCAGCCTCCTGTATATCATCCCTTCAGGATCGTTCCGGAAAAGCACGATTTGCAGGTCGTGTACAATCCTTTGTTGCCCGTTTATGAGGAGTCCGGCGCACTTAAGACGTATCGGATGGATTTTGATCATTTGAGATCAGTCATTGACAAGGATACCAAGGTCCTGATTCTTTCCAATCCTCACAACCCTGCGGGAATCTGCTGGGATAGGGAGACTCTTCGTGAACTTGCAGAAATTACATCAAAAGCGGGGATTATTGTCATATCTGATGAGATACACGCCGAGATGGCTCTTCAGGGGCAGAAGCATATTCCATATGCATCTGTATGTGAGGAGGCCGCGATGAATTCCGTTACATTTATGGC
>DCIC01000025.1:9731-15576 GCA_002315825.1 Bacteroidales bacterium UBA1736
ATCAGTGGAGAAGAGAGATGCTTGAGTATGTGCAAGCTAACATCGATTTTGTCGATGATTATCTGAAAGCCAATTTGCCTGAGATTCATTGTACAAGGCCGCAGGCTTCGTTTTTGATTTGGCTGGATTGCAGAGGCTTGGGGCTTTCTCAAAAGGAACTTGTATCTGTCTTTGAGGATAAAGCTCATCTGGAACTCAATGATGGAACGATGTTCGGCTCTCAGGGTGAGGGCTATATGCGGCTGAATGTGGGATGCCCACGCAGTGTGCTCGCTCGGGCGCTTGACAATCTTCGCGCTGCTCTCAAGCCTTGAATTCCTTCAATGCTTCAAAAACTTTCTCAGTCGGGAATCCCATCACTGTAAAGAAAGATCCTTCGATCTTTTCAATGGCCGCGTACCCTATCCATTCCTGGATGCCATAGGCGCCGGCTTTGTCGAAGGGCTTGTATGTGTCAATGTAGTAGCTTATTTCTTCGTCGGTCATTTGCCGGAAATACACTTTTGCTGTATCGCAGAAGCTCTTTTCGTGGGATGCGTCCCTGATTGTGACCGCTGTGATGACTTCGTGGGATCTGCCTGAAAGCTTTCGGAGCATCCCGAATGCGGCTTCTCTGTCGTGAGGCTTGCCAAGGACTTCCTTCTTGCCATTATCGTCCGATACAACGACTACGGTGTCTGATGTGATGAGGATTTCGGAAGCGGTGAGAGGACGGTGGAATCCGTGAGACTTGCCCTTTGACATAGCCAGAGGCACTTGGTCTGCTTGCAAGTCGGCATCAACGGATTCGATGAATGTATTTTCGGTGTCAACGGTAAATGCAAGGTCAAGTCCCGCGAGCAGTTCTTTTCTGCGCGGAGATGCGCTTCCAAGGATGATGGATTTATGATTTTGTGCCATTTCCTGCGTTGAAGTCTGCAAGGTTGAATGTGGGCTTGGGCTCTGCCTGCCCCATCTGGATTGGGCCGAATTGGGATTCGTATTTGCTGATATTGTCAAGAAGGGCGCTGCTCAGTCTCTTGGCGTGCTCCGGGGTGAGAATGATGCGGCTGTTGATCTCGGGCTTGGGGAGCCCGGGGAGTATTTCGGCGAAATCCACTATGAATTCGCTGTGGGAATGGGTGATGATTGCGAGATTGCTATAGACGCCTTTTGCTATTTCGGGCTTGATGTCAAGATTGATGGCTTGTTTCTTCTCTTCCATATGGGCTATTGATTTTTCACAAAAATAGCGAAAAATGTCGTATCTTTGAAAGATTATTAAATAATGGTATATGGAAATCAACGCTAAGTACAACCCCGCTGAAGTAGAAGACAAGTGGTACGCATATTGGCTGGAACACCGATTTTTTCATTCCGAGCCGAATGACAAGGAGCCTTACACAATCGTAATACCTCCGCCCAATGTCACCGGTATCCTTCATATGGGGCACGTGCTCAATAATACGATAAATGATGTATTGATCCGCAAAGCCCGTATGGACGGCAAGAATGCTTGCTGGGTGCCCGGCACGGATCACGCCTCCATCGCTACGGAGTCCAAGGTGGTTGCCAAGCTCAAGGGTATGGGAATCAATAAAGAAGACCTTACCCGTGAGGAGTTCCTTAAGTATGCCTGGGAATGGAAGGAGGAACACGGAGGAATCATTCTGCAGCAGCTTCGCAAGCTGGGTGCATCCTGTGATTGGGATAGGACCCGTTTTACTATGGAGCCTGCACTCACTGAGGCTGTGCTCAATACATTCGTTTATTTCTACAAGAAGGGGTGGATATATAAGGGCGTGAGGATGGTCAACTGGGATCCCGTCGGACTTACGGCCGTGAGTGACGATGAGGTTATCCACAAGGATACTCAGAGCCATTTCTATCATATGAGGTATTTTATCTCTGACGGCAAGGGCAATCCCACTGACAAGTATATTGTTGTGGCCACCACTCGTCCCGAGACCATTATGGCAGACGCTGCCATCTGCGTCAACCCTGGCGATGAGCGTCATCATTGGATGAAAGGGAAGAAAGTGCTCATCCCTCTGATCAATAAGGAGATTCCCATAATTGAGGATGATTATGTGGAGATGGATTTCGGAACAGGTTGCCTTAAGGTGACTCCTGCGCACGACGCTCACGACTATGAGATTGGACTTAGACATAATCTCCCCGTGCTTGACATCATAGATGACCACGGCCGTCTGAATGCTGACGCTCAGATTCTTGTGGGTGAGGACCGCTTCACTGCAAGAGAGAAGATAGTGAAGATGCTTCAGGAGGCGGGCAATATGGAGAAGATAGAGGATTATACTTCCCCTGTCGGATATTCTGAGCGTACCAACGCTGTCATTGAGCCAAGGCTCAGCGCTCAGTGGTTCCTGAAGATGGGGGAGCTGGCTCCCAGGGCATTGGACGCTGTCGAGTCTGGGATGATTAAGTTTATTCCTGACAAATATCGCAATACCTACCGCCATTGGATGGAGAATGCCCGCGACTGGTGCATTTCCCGTCAGCTCTGGTGGGGTCAGCGCATTCCTGCCTGGTATCTTCCTGACGGGCGCTATGTTGTGGAGAGAAATGAACAGGAAGCGTTGAAAGCAGCGCTCGCGCTCAATCCTGATATCAAGGCTGAAGACTTGCATCAGGATGAGGATGTGCTGGATACCTGGTTCAGCAGCTGGCTTTGGCCTATGTCCGTTTTTGATCCCGAATATCCGGGATGCCCTGAGCATAAGCCAAATAAGGATCTTTCATATTATTATCCGACCAATGATCTGGTTACGGCTCCTGATATCATTTTCTTCTGGGTGGCTCGTATGATTATGGCTGGAAATGAGTTTATGAATGATGTTCCTTTTCATAATGTTTATTTTACCGGCATCGTGCGCGATAAGATAGGCCGCAAGATGAGCAAGACTTTAGGTAACAGTCCCAATCCTCTTGATTTGATCGCTAATTATGGTGCTGATGCAGTGCGCATCGGTATGCTTCTTTGCTCGTCGGCCGGAAATGATATTTTCTATGATGAGAGCCAGATTGAACAGGGAAGAAATTTCTGCGGTAAGATATGGAATTCATTCCGTCTCGTGAGCGGCTGGAATGTGGATGCAGCTGCTGCACAGAATGAATCTTCTGCGATTGCTGTGGACTGGTTCTCCAGCAAGCTCGATCAGACAATTGCCACAGTGGAGGATCATTATTCCAAGTTCAGAATCTCAGATGCCCTGATGGCTATCTATAAGCTGTTCTGGGATGACTATTGCTCTTGGTATCTGGAGCTTGTGAAGCCCGCATACGGTGCGTCTATCGACAAGGCTACATATGATGCTACTTTGGGCTTCTTTGAGAAACTTCTGAAGATGATTCATCCTGTGATGCCTTTCATTACTGAGGAGCTCTGGCAGGCTATGGGCGAGCGTAAGGAAGGAGAGACCATTATGTATCAGCCTACGCCTAAGGCCGGTGAGGTCAATGCAAACATTATCTCTGCATTTGCTGTTGCAGCCGAGGCGATAATGGACATCCGTGCTACACGTCAGGATAAGGGCATTTCTCCAAAAGAATCGCTTAATGTAACTGTTGATAATACATTCCCTATCAATATGGTGCCTGTTTTGAACAAGCTGTCCAATGTGCAGGTGAATGTAGGTGAGGCAGAAGGGGCTGGAGTTTCTTATATGGTTGGGACTTCAAAACTTTTCGTTGCTCTCGAGGGGATGGTCAATGTGGATGAGGAGGTTGCCAAACTTCAGGATGAGCTCGCTTATCAGCAGAAGTTCCTTGCGTCGGTTCGCTGCAAACTCTCAAATGAGAAGTTCGTTTCTCACGCGCCCGAGGCGGTTGTTGCGGTTGAACGAAAGAAGGAAAGCGATTGCCTTTCCAGAATTGAGGCCATTGAGGAAGCATTGAAATCCTTCGGCAAATGATTTCATTAGGGGACATTACGGTCGCATATGGATCCTATGTCCTTCTCGATCACGTGAGTTTTCACATCAGCGAGACGGACAAAATTGGACTCGTGGGAAAGAACGGGGCCGGTAAGTCAACTATTATGAAGATCATATGCGGTGAGCAGTCTCCTTCCTCCGGTACTGTCGATAAGCCCTCCCATATCAGTATTGGGTATCTTCCTCAGATAATGTCGCATAATAAAGGTAAGACGGTCATAGATGAGACTATGACCGCCTTTGATTCTCTTTTTCAGATGGAAAAAGAGATGGAAGATATTACCGATGAGATAAGTAAACGTACTGATTATGAGTCAGATGAATACACTGAGCTAATAGGAAGGTTAAATGACCTGAATGACCGTTTGAACCTGACTCACAGTGAGCCCCCGCGGGTCCAGGCAATCAGGACGCTGAAGGGTCTTGGCTTTACGGAGGACGAACTTGAACGCCCCACGGAGACCTTCAGTCAGGGGTGGAATATGCGCATCGAGCTTGCCAAAATACTTCTTCGCAAGCCGGATCTCTTTCTTCTCGATGAGCCTACCAATCATCTTGATATCGAATCTATTGAGTGGCTTGAGGATTATCTCAAGTCATACAGAGGATCCCTTCTTCTGGTTTCTCACGACCGAAAGTTTCTGGACAATGTGACTAACCGCACAGTAGAGATTATGCTCGGCAAGATTCACGACTACAAGGTGCCATATAGCCAATACCTGGGTTTGAGAGAGGAGAGGCTGTCTCAGCAGAATGCTGCGTATGAGAATCAGAAGAGAATGATTGAGAAGACCGAGGATTTTATAAATAAGTTCCGCTATAAGCCCACCAAATCCAATCAAGTACAGTCCAGGATCAAAGCTCTTGAGAAGATAGAAAGAATTGAGGTGGATGAGACTGACAATGCGACGATTACGGTCAAGTTTCCCTCTGCTCCGCGTTCGGGGGATGTGGTATTCAAGGCTTCTGACCTGACGCTGGGATATCCCCAGAAAGTGGTCTTTTCGGGCGCGGATATTGAGATAAAAAGAGGGGAGAAGGTTGCCCTTATCGGGCGTAACGGTGAGGGGAAAACAACGCTGATACGGTCCATAATGGGGGAGTTGGACCCCATAGCAGGGGAGGCTCGGGTCGGGCATAATGTAATAATAGGGTATTTTGCTCAGAATCAGGAGGATGTATTGGATAAATCGCAGACCGTATATTCAACTCTGGATAGAATTGCAACTGTCGATACCAGAACAAAGTTGAGATCTATTCTGGGAGCTTTTCTTTTTCGCGGAGAGGACATTGACAAAAGAATTTCTGTACTAAGCGGAGGGGAGAGGGCCAGGCTTGGAATGGCTAAGCTGATCCTGCAGAACAACAACCTGCTTGTTCTCGATGAGCCTACCAATCATATGGATATCAAGTCAAAAGATGTGCTGAAGCAGGCTCTTATGTCATTTGACGGTACTCTGATTGTGGTTTCTCACGACAGGGACTTTCTGGACGGTCTTGTGGACAAATTCTATGAATTCAAGGACGGAAAGGTTAAGGAGCATCTCGAGACCATCAGACAGTTTCTGGATTCAAGGAAGATGGAATCTCTCAAGGATATTGAGCGACAGGATACTTCGTCGTCCGCAGCTGTTAGCCCACCTCCCGTTCAGGCTCCGGTATGCGAGGTGAAGTTGAGCTTTGAAGAGCAGCGGGCAAAGAATAAAGAGGCTAAAAAGATCCAAAACCGTATCAACTATTTGGAGACTGAGATTGCCAAGCTGGAAAAGAAGATGTCCGACTTGGAAAAAGTCCTGTCAAATCCGGATGAAAATACTGATGTTATGGAAGTTACGCGCTCTTATCTAGAGTTAAAAAGAGATCTGGATTCTAAGACTGAGGAGTGGGGAAGTCTGATCTGATTTGCAGCC
>DCIC01000025.1:15689-19953 GCA_002315825.1 Bacteroidales bacterium UBA1736
CTGGAATCTTGTTGTGACACTTCCTTCAGGTCCACTGATTCCGATCCAGACTGTCCCGCCGCTCTCGTGCTCATCACCATCTCCATCTGCCCATCCTGTTGTGGAAATCGAGTATGTGGATCCGAAAAGGGAGCGAATTCCTTCTGCCATTTGAGCGGCAACAGGTGAACTGACTATTCCGAAAGTTTCTATAGTACTAGGATTTACTTTAAGTATCTCGGTCTTAATCGTTGGAGAATAAGAAGTTACACTCCCTAGATAGAACTCTGAAGCTCCTTGAGAAGAGGTTATTCGGTGAGATATATATCCTCCGGTGGCAGATTCGGCAACAGCGAGGGTCTGATGGCTGTTTTTTAGAATCTGGAATATTGACTGGATATCGGAATCTTTCATAATGATTGGGATTCGCCAGTCCAAGTAATACGCTTATCAAATTGAAGGGCCTATTTCCTGAACGGTATTGTCATCAAAGATAATCAATATCTTCGAGATTCGTTTTCCCTCTTGCTGGATTTGTTTTGCCTTGAGATTTGTTTCTACTTGTCTCTTTGGAGGTGTGCTAGTTTCCTTACTTATAGGTAATTCCCTCTTTTCATCTGAAGGCTTGAATGAGGATAATTCTTGTTCGAATAGCAGGGGAGCGACGCTGTCCTCCGCGGACTGTTTAGGGAGGTCAGTATTCTTTGACAGTGAATCTGAGGCATTTGAAGGGGCATTTCGATACATTTTACCTTCTCCTGTGATCAGCCAGCTTAGGTTCAGCTCAGGATAGCAAGAAGCGATTCGCTCGAGGAAATCAAAACTGGGTTTGTTTCTTCCAGAGAGAATATGTGAAATACTAGCCCTGGCAACGTTCAATTTGTCGGCGAGTTCTGACTGAGTGATGTTTTCGGCTGATAGGAATCTTTGTAATCTGGTATCCATATGTAACGTATCGGTTTGTACAAAAGTAAACAAAATAAATGAATCGCGGAATAGATTTTTGTAAATATTTGTAATCTACATTTGTTTACAAATGTTCAAGATGATGAAATTAACAATATGTATATCCAATTCCATATATCCATATTTAGGTAATTGCTCATAAGTAGCTGGGCTTTCCTGCTTTAGTCTATTATATGCCTATAAAACTGTCCCTATTCCTGCATAACATGCCTAATTTACAGCCCTAATACTATTCTTTAATACATATAAATATGTGTAAGTGGTTGGTCTTTGCTACTTTACATCTATTTAGAAAATTCATAAAAATAACTTATTACAAATATGTAAAGCGGGTGGTGGGGATTGGCGAAACAGCGGAGGTTTTACACATTTGTAATCACATCTATTAACTTGCGTTAACTTTTGGAAATCGCGTTTTGGTGTGTATGTTACATTTGTAAAGAGCCAACACGTCGTGAAATTGCCTGTTTTATGAGGAGAGAATTTGCAATAAAAAGCGTATTTTTGTACATTAATTGATAGCAATGATACCGGATATACAGATTCAAGACTATAACTACAATCTGAGCGAGGATAGAATCGCCAAATACCCCCTTCCTCAGAGAGATGCATCTAAACTTCTTGTTTATAGGGGCGGATCCGTCGAGGAGCGTAGGTTTGTGGATATAGCTTCAATACTCCCTGAAGGCGGAATGATGGTGTTTAATGACACTAAAGTTGTCCCTGCGCGTTTATTCTTCCAGAAAGACAGCGGAGCACATATTGAGATTTTTTGCCTTCAACCTATTGCCCCTGCCGAATACAGCACGGTTTTTGCTTCGACTGTTTCTTGTCGCTGGCGTTGTGTTGTCGGTAATGCAAAAAAGTGGAAACAGGACGTTATACACGTATATGACAGTACTTCTGACCCGCGGATTGGTTCTTTGAATTTGACTGCAACCCGGATTGAGAAAGAAGCCGAGACCAGTATTGTAGAATTCCGTTGGGAAGGCGGAAAAATGTTTTCTGAGGTATTGGATATATGCGGAAATGTTCCAATACCTCCATATCTCAATAGAGAAACAGAGGCGATAGATCTTGAACGATATCAGACAACTTACGCAAAGATAAGAGGTTCTGTGGCTGCACCTACAGCTGGACTTCACTTTACGGACAGAGAACTCGATCAGATTCGATCAAAGAATATCGACATCGAAAATGTATGTCTTCACGTTGGAGCTGGTACGTTTCTACCCGTCAAAAGTGATAATGTAGCCGATCATCCTATGCACAAGGAGCCATTTGTCGTCAGTTTGGAACTGCTGAAGAAGCTCAAGGAGAAGAAGGGTGATCTGATTGCTGTCGGGACTACATCGGTAAGAACTTTGGAATCATTGTACTATGTCGGAGTGAGTTGTATAGAGGAAGGTCATCCTGTAGAGGTCCGTCAATGGGCTCCATACGACAGAGAGTATGATTATTCGCTGGAGGAGGCGCTCAGCGCTATTATAGAATATCTTGAAGTGAATAAGCTTAAGGAATTGAAAATCACAACAAGAATTATAATAGTGCCCGGGTTTGCATTCAAACTTGTGGACGCTGTAGTCACTAATTTTCATCAGCCTCAAAGTACGCTGATTTTACTTGTCAGCGCTTTGGTCAATGGAGATTGGAAGACAATATATGATTATGCCTTGAAGAATGATTTCCGTTTCTTAAGTTACGGAGATAGTTCTTTATTATTTAGAGCAAAAGAATAGATAAATTTAGATAATAACAAGTAAATCAATTATATGAGTACGGAATTCGATGATATAAGACCATTCTCCGACGAAGAAGCTTCTGCCGGTTTTGCACGTCTTTCGCATCACCCGATGGTAAGTGTTCTCAGCAAATATCTATTTCCCAAGGAGCCGGTAGATTGTCTTGCGAAAATGCTATGTGAAGTGAAAACTGTGGATGATTTTCAAAAGAGCATTATGTTGAAGGCGACCGAATGGGTGATTTCAACATCAGTCACAGAGTTTTCATATGATGGCATTGAAAATGTTTCTTCTATTCAAGGCCGTTTTTTGGCTATGTCCGACCACAGGGATATCGTACTTGACCCCGCATTTCTCCAATACGTGTTGTCGTTGAACAATCTTCCTCTCACTGAAGTCGCTGTGGGTGATAATCTGCTTGCAAGCAAAACGGTGGAGATTCTGCTTCGATCAAATAGGATGATTAAGGTCATCAGGGGCATTTCAGCTAGGGAGTTGTATTTGTCCTCCCAGAAGCTGTCAAAATATATCCGACAATCTATTGTCAGTGGTTCAAGCTCAGTATGGATTGCTCAGAGGCAGGGAAGGACAAAAGACGGTAATGACACTACGGAGCAAGGTCTGCTCAAGATGTTTGATATGAGTGGCGAGAAGTCCTTCCAGGAGAATTTTGAAGAGCTTCAAATCCTTCCTTTCAGTATCTCTTATGAGTATGAACCTTGTGATTACCGAAAGGCTCGCGAGATTTTGATTTCTCGTACTGAAAAGTATGTCAAGAAAAAGAATGAAGATATGCACAGTATTCTTACCGGTATTCGTCAGCAGAAGGGTAATGTTCATATCCATTTTTGTAAGCCTTTGACTTCTGAAGAGATTGCATCAGCGGCCGCGAAAGATAAGAATGAGCGTTATCAGGCTTTGCGCCATATCATTGATCGACGTATCATAGAAGGGTATAAGCTATGGAAGACGAATTATATTGCTTATGATCTTGTCAATTGCTGCGAAAAATACGCAGATCAGTATTCACCAGAGGATAAGATTGAGTTTATCAAATATGTAAACCATAAGTTGAAGAAGACTGATTCAAATCTTTGCAAATCAGAACTTAAGGATATTTTCTTACGTATTTATTCCAATCCTGTAAGCAATAAGGAGTCGCTTGAATAATTTAATATCTAAAATTGGCAAGGTCCCGGAATTACAAACTATATTCGTAATGAGACCCAAAACCCAACAAGGTCCTGGAACTTCAGAAAAATTCGTTCCGGGACCTTGTTGGGTTTTGCGCTTACTCGTTTTTTTCTTTACGCTATATTCAATATTTCCAAAGGAGGAGAGTAATTGTACGCATAAGTTAACATAATATAAATTGTGTAACAAGTTATTCGGTGAGGGGAGTCGCGGGCTAAGCTCCTTCATTCCGGAACCACAATCCAAGAAGAATCTTCTTATATCAAATTTTGGCAACCATTTCAAAACAACTCTTAGTAGAAAAAGTAAAAGTTACTCGGGATTTCTTTGTAAATTTGTGATGATTGACCGATTGGCAGGATTGCCCGGCATTATTGAGACAT
>DCIC01000059.1 GCA_002315825.1 Bacteroidales bacterium UBA1736
CGCTGGAAGGGATATTGCCTGCGGGAGTCCTCCCCACTTCGTGGGTCCCCTCCCTCTTCGGGAGCCAATGCTCCCGCAGGCAATATCCCTTCCAGCGCTAACCCGCTACCAATCTGCTCTGAATTAGCCGAAAGCGGCAGTGCCTATTTATCCAATTATTTCAAAACGGCTTCTAAAGATTGTCAGCCTTTTCCTTAACCTTGGCAGCACGCTCGGCACTGCCAGGATGAGAAGAAAACATCTTCTGGACAAGAGACGATTCAGACCCCCCAGCAAGCTCCACAAGCTTATTAAGAGCTTTATACATACTATACTTATCGTGCCCCTGGTCAATTGCAAAGCGGAAGCCATAGTCATCAGCGGCATATTCCTGCTTCTGAGAGAACTGAGAATTGACAAAAGACTCCCCGAGATCGCCAAGGACAGACTGAGACAAAGTCCCCACTGTACCGCCGGCGGCATTGATGACACCGCGTGCCGAAGCCGCAAGATAAGCATTCCTCATAGCCTTCTTGGAATCCTGATGAGCAACGTGGCCGCACTCGTGACCAATGATAGCTATAAGCTCATCATCGTCCATCACATCCATAAGCCCGCTATACACCCTGATAGAACCGTCACCGCAAGCGAAAGCATTAATTTCATCAAGCTTATAGACCTTATAATTGATAGGAATTCCCTCAACATCCTTGACATTCGCCATCAATTTAGAAAGACGCTGAAGATAAGGACCATTCTCAATGACATTTTGGGAGTCCAACTGATGGACAGTCTTTTGACTCAAAGCAATCACCTGAGCATCAGTTATTGACGCAGCAGTAAGAGCCATCGCGGAAGCATTGGCGAGCTGATTGGTGTCCCAGTTGATACTTGACAAGACAGAACATCCGCACAATGGCAAGGAAAGAAATAAAGCAAATAACAGTTTTTTCATACCAGTGATTTTTTGAATACTCACAAATATAACTATTATTCAATTCAGGCGGTTGAGTTTTTTACTTTCCTTCGCTGACCATTCACATTACGCCCCCAAAAAAAAGAAAAAAAGAGCACACAAAGAAAAAACTGCCTAACTTAGTAAAACGAAAAAGAGAAGGTATCAATGAAAACAAAATCAAAAGTAATTGTCATTTGCACACTTGCTGCAGCGACACTCGGATTCGGAATCGTATCCTCCTGCAACAGCACACCCATCTCGGAGGTGGAAGAGGCGGTAATCGGCATTCTCAACCAAAAAGGATGTATAGCCTGCCATTCTTTCAATCCAGAAATCCCTTTCTATGCCAAGTTTCCGCTTATAGGGAAAGTCATCAAAGAAGATATGCATAAAGCCGCACGCTTTGTGACACTTGACCCTATTGACACGACAGTCACCTCTGTCGACGAGGTAACCCTTGCCAAGATTGAGCAGTCAATAATCTCAGGATCAATGCCTCCAGCCTCCTACACCCACGTGTACTGGAGGTCAAAGATAAGCAAGGCAGAAAAGCAGACAGTGCTCGCCTGGGTAAATGACACAAGAAAGAACCGTTTCTATGACGGCATCGCAAGTGAAGAATTTGCACTGGAGCCCATAAGACCCATACCTGATTCTATCCCAGTCAATGCAGAAAAGACAGCTCTGGGAAAAGATATGTACAATGACACAAGGATTTCCCTGGACAATACGGTTTCCTGCGCCACCTGCCACATACTATCTGAAGGAGGAGCTGATCACGCAGATGAACGTACATCGGAAGGAATATACGGACAGAAAGGCGGCGTCAACTCCCCCACCGTTTACAATGCCGTATTCCAAATCAGACAGTTCTGGAATGGACGCGCGGCAAATCTGGCCGAGCAGGCAGGCCAGCCTCCAGTAAATCCCGTGGAGATGGGCGAGCAAACCTGGGAAATGATAGTTGGACGTCTTCGCGAAGACAAGGACCTCGCAGCAAGATTTGAAAAGCTCTATCCGGGTGAAGGATTGACCGAAGCCACTGTGTGTGACGCAATTGCCGAATACGAAAAGACACTTCTGACCCCCGACTCACCATTTGACAGATATCTGAAAGGAGACAAGAGCGCTTTGACACAGGAGCAGCTTGATGGCTACAAAGCCTTCCGCGAAAGCGACTGCGCAAGTTGTCATAGCGGCATCCTAGTCGGTGGAGCATCATTCGAATACCTCGGCATCGTGGATGAAAGCTACTTTGACAGCAGAGACAAATCCATAGAATACGTCTCAGACGATGACGGGCTCAAAGGCTTTACCCTCAAAGAGCGCGATTTGCACAGATTCAAAGTGCCTACGCTCAGAAACGTAGCATTAACCCCGCCATACTTCCACGACGGTACAATCCAGACCCTCGAGGAAGCGACCGAGGCAATGATGAAATACCAGACCGGCACAAAAGCGGACGCTGCGACCATTGCAAGCATCGTCACATTCCTTGAGACCCTCAACGGAGAGATCCCACAGGTTAGTCCCTAATAACAAGATTTCCCTCCGGGGAAATACCCAATTTCACACAAGCTCCGGCCTCAAGCTGGAGCTTGATTGTTTTGTCCCCATAACGGGCCGTAAATGGAAGACCGCTTCCGCTGCTAATAACAGCCTCCACAAGAGTTCCATTTTCCCATAAAATATCCACTCCGAAATTGCCCCTTGCACGAAGCCCCCTTACGGAGCCGCAGTCCCAATCGGAAGGGAGAGCAGGCAGAAGATTGATACAATCATCGTGACTCTGAAGAAGCATCTCAATGACCCCGGCGGTCCCCCCGAAATTACCGTCAATCTGGAAGGGAGGATGAATATCCCAAAGATTGTCAGCAGTACCTTTCATCAGCAAAGTTCTATATAGCTGATAAGAATGTTCCCCATCCAGAAGACGTGCCCACTGATTCAGCTTCCAGCCCATAGACCAGCCCGTGGATTCATCTCCACGATGTACCAGCACCACCTTGGCGGCTTGAGCAAGTTCAGGATCATACAAAGGGGAGATAGTCCTTCCGGGGTGAAGTCCAAAAAGGTGATTGACGTGCCTGTGGTGGTCATCCGGATCATCGATATCCTTGCTCCACTCCATCAGTTGACCGTAGCGGCCGATTTGATAAGGCACAATGTCATCAAGCATCCTGCTCCAATTCTCGCGCATTGCGGCATCGACTCCAAGCTGGGAAGAAGCTGCCACCGCATCCATAAGCAGTTCTCTGATCACTCCGTGGGTAAATGCAGTGCCCTGGTCCGAATGCCCGTGCTCGGGCGAGGATGAAGGATTGGCCGTCAATTTCCCGTCAGCTCTTCGCCAAAGGTAATCTTCACAGAACAGTGCACATTCCTTTATTATCGGATAAGCGGTATCAGACAGAAAATCCCGGTCGCGGGTATAGTCATAGTAATCCCAAAGATGAGTTGCAAGCCAGCTGGAAGCGGCAGGATTGTAGTTCCAATTCACGCTCTCCCCCGGCATAGGAGCCGAATATCCATAGATATTTGCAGAGATGGAAGCAGCCCATCCCCTCGCGTTCCAATAGGCTTTGGCAGTATGACGGCCCGGTTCGACAAGAGACTTGATAAAATCCGTCAGAGGCTGCGCACATTCGGCAAGATTGCCAGACAGCGAAGGCCAATAATTCATCTGGATATTGATATTGTTGTGATAGTCGGATTTCCAGGGAGCCTCCGGGTTCTGGAGCCATATACCCTGAAGATTGGCAGGAAGATTGCCCGGGCGCGATGAGCAAATAAGAAGATATCTCCCGAACTGAAAATACAGTTCCTCCAATCCCCTGTCCACGGTCCCGTTCCTGTACTCTGCAAGCCTCTCATCAGTTGGAATATCATTGTCAGGGCCGTCCAAATTTAGATTGACTCGATCAAAAAGGGACCTATAATCAGCGATATGTTCTGAATACAGTCTCTCCCAGTCCCCAGCCTTGCGAATCACAGTATCAGTAGTCTGCTCAGGATCGACTCCCACATAGGCCTTAGGATCACTCCTGTCGGGATTGAAATTGATTTCATAATCAGTGTCTGCACTCAGAAAAATATCTACCTGACGTGCTCCCCTCACCTGCAGACATCCGTCATTGAAACTTATTTCCCCTTTCGCGCAGACCACCTTAATCCTGACAGCAAAAGCCTGTCCATTGTCCAGAAGATGGCCGCTGCACTTCAATTCACCATCACCTACTCTGGTAATGGAATACTCAGACAAGGGGCTGGGAGTAAAGCGGATGGAGAGTGATTGCTTCTTTTCAGAGCAAAATCGTGCGGCAATCACATTGGCCGGATATGAGGCGAAATAAGTCCTTTCATAATGGTTGCCCGCAAGGTTGAAAGAAACTTTTGCAACAGCGTTGTCAATATCCAACTGTCGCACATATTCGCTGACAGCGGATTCATCAAGCCCGGTGTCAACGGTGAGCTCCCCAAGTGTAGTATATGAGCCGAAATAGTCGCCATAAGAATCGGAGCCTGATTTCTTGCAATTGAAATTGACACTCATCAGGCTGTCAGCTTTCTGCTCATCCCCTTCTGCAAGAGCCTCCCGAATCAGAGGAAGCACCTGATATGCATTTTCCTTATTGACATTCCAATAAGCATCCACTCCGGCCTTCACGCCCGGGCCTCCGAGCCAAAGGCTCTTCTCATTCAGAGTGAGACGCTCAGTGAGAATCGAGCCCATAATATTGGCTCCTATGGAACCATTACCAATGGGAAGGGATCGGTATTCCCATTCGTCATTGAAACTCATATTAGAGAATTGCTGATGCTTGCCCTCATAATCAGGTTCACGGGACGTCGTCCAAGGTTGGGGACGGTATGATGAGCAAGGCTCGTCAAACCAGATCCTATGCTGAGCGAATGAAGTAAGGCAGAATAGAATACCGAGAGCGCAGAGTAATTTCTTCATATGAAACTATTTGAGTAAAAAAGACTTATACCTGTCAACAGCAGGGGTGCAATCAGGGACTCTCTCACTTTCAACAAAGGGCGCGATGCTCACCTCCCCGGAAAATGGAGTCCAATTGGCGCAAATCATTCCTCCGAAGGAAACAATAGGGCTGAAATTGCCTGAATTATTGTGCGCCAGATGTCGGAAGCGAGGCTCTAGAACCAGGTCCCTGCTTTTGTATGACAGAAGATATTCATCGTACGATGGGAGGAGCAACACGGAATCTTTCCAATTGGCCTTTGTCCTGCAGCGATCAGAAATATAATACTCGCGCCCCTTATACGTCTGTGTGTGCAGCTCAGAGGAAACAATAGAAACCGCCCGGCGGCAATCCCGGATATTGAGCCCTGTCCACCAGACAAAATCCTCCAGAGTCGCCGCTCCCCTGCTAAGAAAATATCGCGAAGCGAGCATTGACAGAGCCTCCTCTCTATCAATTATAGTTTTAGGGGGCAACTTTTGGGACACAAGACTATAACTAGCCTTCATCGGCAAGAGGTCTCCGCTGCACAGCAGGCCGGAAAGTTCTCCATAGCGGATATGATAGGAAAGTCTCTGGTCTGTCATTTCAATGCCCCTGTCCAGAAGTTCACGAGCAAAATCCTCTTTCGTTGCGCTCCGCTTCTGTGACAGCACAAAGGCAAGAATATCAGCGATTCGGTCGCGCTCATCTGAAGGGATGCTCACATTATTGGAATGCATCCACCCTTCGATTATACCGGTCGCTTTCGAGGAGAACAGATCCATCATCCAGTAGTAATCCCCGGCAGAGATCAATTGCCAGGTACCGCGAAGAAGATGCACTCTGATGATTTTACCCTTATTGAAAGCATCTTCAAAAGCATTTGACGAAGGCTTTGAAGTTCTCATCTCCACAGCCCAGCGCATCAGACGGTATTCCTGAGCCTGAATTGCGCACATATAGGAGACCAAGTCGGCCGGATTAGAAAATTGTGGAGAAACCAGTTGCTGGTTAATAAGTCTTAGAGATACAGGATTCATAGGTATTGCAAAAATAACAATAAAAAGGGTTTTGATTTTAAAGGAAAATTGTAAATTGCGGCTATGAAAGTAGAATTCACCAAGATGGAAGGACTCGGGAATGACTATGTCTTCATTGACATAAACAGATTTCCCATTTCTGATCCTTCATCACTTGCCCAAAAACTTAGTGACAGACATACAGGCATCGGTTCGGACGGGCTTGTACTGATTGGCGGAAGCACTCTCGCCGATTTCAGTATGAGGATTTTCAACTCTGACGGTTCTGAAGCGCTGATGTGCGGGAACGCTGCCAGATGCATAGGCAAATATGTACGGGAACGGGGCCTCTGTTTCAAAGATGAGATCACGCTCGAGACCCGCTCAGGCGTCAGGCAGATAAAACTCCACAAAGATGGTGATGGTCTGGTGAAGAAGGTGACTGTCGATATGGGGCAGTTCACCATTGACCCGGACATCAACATTGTCCACGGATTGAAAGGAACGGCGGTCAATGTGGGCAATCCTCATTATGTAGTATTCACTGACGAATTGACGGATTACACCGTGGCAGAATATGGGCCTCAGATTGAGCGCAATAAAGCATTCAAGGACAAGACCAATGTTGAGTTCGCTCACATTTGTTCAAAAGAAAGAATACGGATGAAGGTATGGGAAAGAGGCAGTGGGATAACCAAAGCCTGTGGTACCGGAGCGTGCGCCACTGCAGCCGCTGCATTCAATTCCTCTCTTGTCAACAGAACCTGTTCGGTAATAATGGACGGAGGCGAACTGCAGATTGAAATTAAGGATGACGGACGGATACTGATGACTGGGCCGGCAGAATTCTGCTTCGACGGATGGATAAATATTGACTTATGACTGAAAAATTAATTGTTTTAACCACGATGCTCGCTATGAGCACCGCAATGTTGGCTCAAAGCGGAATAACTGATTTCCATAAGGACAATGAGGTCGTCCCTATGCTTCTCAGCGCAAGGAAAGAGCGCGCTGGCGCTCCCAAGGATGCAGATAATAAGCCACTGACCCTGCTGCATTTCTCGGACCTTCACGGATGCGCTGAGAATCTGCAGCGCATAGTGGATTTCTCGCAGGCATATAAAGACTATATCGATGATGTAATACATACCGGAGACGGCGTGATATGCTATCTGGATGACCCCAACGAATTCTGTAAAGTAAGCGGGGCCGACAGGATTCTCAACACGGTAGGCAATCACGATTGTTGGAAAGGCCATCTGGTATGGGCGCAGACCGACAAGCCTTACGATGCCACAAAAGAGGACGTATATAATATGCTGTTTGTCGGAGATGACCCTTCATCTCCTCTTGTTGACAAATGGAATGTCACCCAACCAAGCGGTGTGAAAGACAAGAAATCTCCCGATTATTTCGCTTGCTATTATTACAAGGATTACCCCCATAGCCGAATCAGACTGATTGTCCTGGACTGCATTCATTACGACGAGGCTCAGAACAGATGGTTCGAAGACTGTCTTGGCGATGCGGCCGGAAAGGGGCTGACCGTGATTGGTGTCACCCATTTCCCGGCACAGAACGGCAATACTGCATTGGACAGCGGTTTTGCACCAATAGGAGGAAAGTTAAGTGGGGTGGAGAATCCGAATGTGGTCCAGTTTGAAGCTATGCCTGACGCTGCCTTCGCTGCAGTTGACCGTTTCATAGACAAAGATGGTGTCTTTGTTTGCTGGCTCAGCGGACATACCCACAGCGATTTCATCTCTACAGTGGATGGGCACGAGAGACAACTGCAGATAATTGTGGACAAGGGTGGCAGCGGTGACGCTTATATGAGCGAAGACCGCAGCGTGGGGACCATCAATCAGGACGCATTCAATCTCACGACCGTCAATACCACAAAAAGCTTACTCATCATAAACAGGATAGGCTGTACGACAGGGCCTGATATGAGGAGCAAGAAATTGTTTGTGTACGATTACAAAAGCAGGAAGATAGTCACTTCCGAATAGACTTTTCCGTCTTGAGCCAGTCAACTATTGTTTCCAGGACCTCAGGACTGATTGTTTCCTCAATATCCTTATATTCAGAGACATCTCCGGTATCACAATGCTGGAATAGGTGATTTGCGTTCTTTATCGGCGCTAATTTATTCGGAGATTTCAACCCCTTCTCAAGAGCCGAAAGGTTCTGCGCGCAATCCACCTGACTGTCTTTTGTACCGTTGAGTGCAAGCACAGGGCACTGAATCTTTCCCAAAGCCGACTGGACATCAAGACTGATGAAAGATCTCATATAAGGGGTATTGAATTGAGTCTGAACAGCTTTGAAATTTTGCGCCAGGGCATCGGAAATACCGTAGAGAGAAGCATCGGGCTTGGGTGCGCCTTCCACGATATGCTTGAAATAATCGGAAAGCAGACGCAAATATTCTTTTCTGACGCCCTCATCAATACCGGCACTGATCAAAGCGTATTCGTTCTGATCCAAAAGTGTCCTAGAAGGAGAAACAACCATAGCGGCAAGGCTGACCACAAATTCGACAGCCCCTTCTGATGCAAGCAGAAGGGCAAGGCTTCCGCCTTCACTGTGTCCGAGCACGCCTACGGCATCGAAGCGCTCTCTCAAAAGCTTGATTCCCGCCAATGCGTCATTCTTAAGATCGTCTTCGGTAAAATTGACGATGTCTCCTGTGGATTCGCCAAACCCTCTGTCATCATAACGAAGAGTCGCTACTCCCACCCTTGCAAGGGCATCAGCGATAACGGCAAAAGGTTTATGGTCGAATAGCTCCTCGTCTCTATTCTGAAGACCGCTGCCGCTTATCATAATCAGAGCCAAGGTCTTGCGATCAGCATTTGAAGGCATAGTCAATGTACCTTTCAGACAGGCTCCCCCATTATTGAACGACACATCCTCCGTAGTGTAAGGAAAAGGTCCTACAGGGGTCTGCGGACGATTTCTGACAGGTTCACCCGGTTTGAGGGACAATGGGAATTCCAAGCCTCTCTGGGTGAAAGTTCCGGTGATGGTATTAAGCATCCACAATCCTTCAAATGATGCGGCGATTGCCGCGATTTCAATCTTTATCTTTCCCGCAACCTCTCGTTTGACTGTGGCCTGTATCCCCTTGGCTCCCTGATCGGGAACATCAAGAGTGGCATTCCCGCTTTCATCAAGATGAAATACAAGTGACAGTTTTGCTCCGCTTAATTCAATATTGCCGGACCAGGTGCCGGTCTGTGCTGATACCTGAACAAAAATCAGAACAAAGGCAGAGAGCAACAATATACGTTTCATGATAATATAATAATGATGTAAAATTCTTTATTGTCTGCCTGCAATCGCTTTGAGATGACTGTCGGGCGCAAGCATAATGTCCCAGGCAAGAACGACCTTGCTAAGGCCGGCCTCTTTGACAGCATCAAGAGACTCTACAATGTATTCAGGACTTGTACGAGCAATGTCATCCCTATAATTGATCTCTATCCCCGGATATACAGGGCTATCCGACAAGTCTTTTGCCTTTAGCAACTCACGCAGCAGATACTCCCGGGTAAGACTCGCGTCACTGAATCCAGAGTCAAAGGAGCGCATCTCAAAGCCGATACCGGCAGGAGCATCGGTCTTGCGATACATCATTGGCTTGACATAATCAGCCTTTTGAGTAATTGACGGATAATCCTGGCCAACGATATCTGCAAGCGCGGGAGCAAATAGATCAAGCCCGACTGTCAGACCCTTTGAATGGAACCAATCAGCCAGTTCTCCGACAGACTTGGAAATAATCTCTGCCTTAGCACTGAGAAAATCATTCAGCAGCACGTCATCCTTTACGACACCGCTTTTAGATATCGATTTAAGCCTCTCAATATCAACATTATGCTCAGCATATACAGACATACACTCCTCGCATCCGCAACTAAGGACCCCGCTCTGTCCGGCCACATATGAAGCCGTTCTGATCTTATCCAGAAATACACCATCAAAGCCGCACCCTTCAAAATGCTTATTATAAATATTCTTGACAGCAGTTATGTTTTTATCGGACGAAGGACAATAGAATGTAAAATCCTCCCCTTCCTGTAGATTGTAGGACTCTGTCTTTTCGCCCCAAAGGTCAACTGACTGCTCGGCCGTCTCAAGATGACCGATTTCAGAGAACACCGGCATCCAGAGGATCATCTGAATGCCCTTTGAATGCAAGTACTCGCCTATTCTCTTATATGGCTGAGCATCGAGATTCCAGCCGATGATGACTTTTTCGACCGGTATCATCGATGTTACTGTCTCAAGCCTGTCAATGATTTGTTCGGTAGTGTAATTCTGATTGTTCCAGCCTCCTGTGCAAATCTGTAGAATGTACGACTGCTGCGGACACTTGTCAGCTTCGATTGCGGCAATTCTGCCGGC
>DCIC01000020.1:0-479 GCA_002315825.1 Bacteroidales bacterium UBA1736
ATCAGCATAGTCAGACTGCCGAAAATATTAAAAGCGATGATAATGATAATAAAAATCAGTATCAGGAATATCGAGGCCTTCTCATATTTCATCATCTTATACAAGGACTCATTCTGCTGATATCTGTCCTTTATCTTGAAATCTTCAGAAAACAAGGTCTCCAACTGTTTGCACAACTTGTGCAGTCTGGACACAGACGTTCCCGGGGCGACCCTGATTTCCAATGCCGATATCTCTTTCTCATATCCCAGCAGCTCGCGCATAGCGGAAACAGGAAGCAGAATCAGAGAATTGGCCCTTTCGGCATTGATGTCGATAAGGCGGGATGGCTTTGCTTTGACCCGGCGCAGATTTGACATCGGATTGGCCATTGATACCTTCGCCTCCCGGTCGGGATAGTAGATTTCCAGCATTGAGACAAAAGAGGGATTGATACCCAGCTTCATAGCAAGGGATGTCCCTACGGCACAAAGTCTGAT
>DCIC01000020.1:605-2969 GCA_002315825.1 Bacteroidales bacterium UBA1736
CAATCGTATCGGGATATTTGAGCGACTTTGGAAGAATCCGGCAAAAACACCTTTCCCTTGGCCGGGACAATCAGAATGTCGGGGTCAACATTGCTCAGGGACTTGGTGATAAGATCGTCAAATCCGTTATAGACAGACAGGATTATTATCAGAACAGCCGTTCCTATCGCCATTCCCGCCGCACTGATAGCCGACACAATGTTGATCACATTGTGGGACTTTTTGGCAAACAGATATCTTCCGGCGACAAAAAACGGCAGATTCATCTATTATTTCTTCAATAACTGTTCTATTCGTTCTGCGTAATCAAGAGAGGTATCGAGGTAAAAGACAATTTCAGGGACAATCCGCAACTGCTTGCCGACACGGCGACCAAGTTCTCCTCTGTATTCTCGCACATTGTCATTGAGCAGACCCATCACCTGCGCGCTCTTTTCCGAGGGGAAAATACTCACATAAGTCTTGGCAATACTCAGATCCGGACTGACTCTCACCTCACTTACCGTCACCATTGCTCCGGCGAATGCAGCCATCCCCTTGGATCTCAGAATCTCAGCAAGATCCTTCTGAATCTCGCGTCCGACCTTCAGTTGCCTGGTGCCGGGGGCTCTGTCTTCTCCTGATCCAATCATATCACATTGACGATAAAGTAATTCTTCTTCCCTTTCTGCACGAGGATGTATTTGCCGTCGATAATATCATCCGGCCCAATCTGGCGGTTGATATCACTGACCTTATCCTTATTGATGCTGACTCCGTTTCCTGCCACCATCTTTCTGGCTTCGCCTTTTGAGGGGAACACAGCTGTCTGAACTGCAAGGAAATCCAGAATATTTGAAGGAAGGTCTCCCCTCTTTACTTCGAATCTGGGAACACCGTCAAACACTGCAAGGAAAGTCTTCTCATCCAGAGAGCGCAGAGCCTCTGAAGTAGAGTTGCCAAAAAGCATAGATGAAGCCGAAACCGCATTGTCATACTCCTTGCTGCCGTGGACCATAACAGTAATCTCACGGGAGAGCAGTTTCTGGAGGCTGCGCTGACCGGGATCCTCACGATGACGCGCAATTGCGTCTTCGATAGTCTCTCTGTCCAGCATTGTGAATATCTTTATATACTTCTCGGCATCTTCGTCGCTTACGTTCAGCCAGAACTGATAGAATTCGTATGGCGATGTCCTTTCAGGGTCAAGCCAGATATTGCCCTTTTCGGTTTTTCCGAACTTACCTCCGTCAGCCTTTGTGATAAGAGGACAAGTCAAAGCAAATGCTTCACCCCCAAGGCTACGCCGGATAAGCTCGGTGCCGGTAGTGATGTTTCCCCACTGATCCGCACCTCCCAACTGGAGCTTGATGCCATTGTGCTGATACAAATACAGGAAATCATATCCCTGAAGAAGCTGGTATGTAAACTCAGTGAATGACATACCCTCGGACGAATCCCTGGAAAGCCTCTTCTTGACAGAGTCCTTCGACATCATATAGTTGACAGTAATCAACTTGCCGATATCACGAGTGAAATTGATGAAGGTATAGTCCTTCATCCAGTCATAGTTGTTCACAAGCTCGGCCTTGTTGGGAGCGTCCGACTCAAAATCGAGGAACCGTCCGAGTTGAGCTTTGATACAGTTGACATTATGAGCCAGAGTCGCCTCATCGAGCAAATTTCTCTCCTGAGACTTCATCGATGGGTCACCGATCATTCCCGTAGCGCCCCCTACAAGGGCGTAAGGCTTATGTCCGCAATTCTGGAAATGCTTGAGGATCATAATGCTCACAAGGTGTCCTATATGGAGGGAATCACCGGTAGGGTCGATACCAACATATGCGGCAGAAGGTCCTTTCATCAATTCTTCCTCAGTCCCGGGCATGATGTCGTGAATCATTCCACGCCATTTGAGTTCTTCTACAAAATTCTTAATCATATCTGAAATCTATCTTATCACTAGTTTACAAAACGCAAATTTAATCAAATAATATTACCTTTGTACAAAACGGTTTTTGAATATGTTCACAGGAAACAGAATTAATACGCAGAGTCTTTACAGCAAAATTGCCACAGGGGCCAAGCAACTGGGAAGGAGTGTCACCAGAGTGCTTCTGTGTCTGTATTTCGTTCTCAAGAACGGGAACATTCCCGCCAAGGAGAAGCTTCTCATTTATGCCGGGATTCTTTATGTGGTTGTCCCCAATGACCTGCTTCCCAGACGCGTTTTCCACGCGATAGGTATCACTGACGATATTTTTGCTCTCGCCTTTGTATTCAAGAAAGTGAAGAGCCATATCACGCCTCAGATGGTTCAGGAAGTGGACAAGTTACTTGACAAGTGGTTCGGTTACGATATCTCATATGTGGACGAGCAATAAA
>DCIC01000020.1:2988-4531 GCA_002315825.1 Bacteroidales bacterium UBA1736
GTGGGCCTGCTCATATTGGGCGCCCTGTCTTTCTTTTCCTGTGACAGAAGGGACAATGATCCTGAGTCTCCCGACAAGTACAAGGAAGTGTTCATCTTGTATTCTGCAGGAAGAAACGATTTGACATTCAGCCTCCAGCAGGACATAAAGGATTTGACTTGCGGATATATTCCCAAGATAAATGACGAAAAAGCCATTGTAGTCATCGGTCATCATTCGGACAAGAGTTCATCTTTTGTCAATCCTGCCACTCCCTACGCCATAAGGATATATAAAGACAAACGAGGTAATGTCATCCGGGATACACTCAAAGCCTTCAGGAATGATATGATGCTTACCAGACCCAAAGATATGGACTCGCTGCTCTGTTATGTGAAGAACAATTTCAAATCAGACAGTTATGGGATGCTCTTCTCCTCTCACGGGACCGGTTGGCTTCCAAAAGGTTATTATTCCAATCCGACCAAATTCGACAGCGGAAAGGCCGCATTAAAGAAAGGAGTTTTTTCCACTGGCGCATCCGCTCAAAGCTACACCGACGGTGGCGGGATTGTCATTGACGAATCCGAATTGCCGGATGGGCCGGCTTTCACCAAGAGTGCCGGATGCGAATACAGTTATGAGAATAAAGAAACCGTAAGATATGAGTTGAATCTTCAGGAGTTCGCATCAGCCATTCCTATGCATATGGATTACATCATCTTCGATTCCTGTCTTATGGGAGGCATCGAGACCGCATATGAGTTGAAGTCAAAGTGCGACTATATCGTCTTCTCTCAGGCAGAAGTCCTGTCTGACGGCTTCGATTATCTGAAGATCGGGTCCAGACTGCTGGAAGGCAGCACACCTGACCTCCAACAAGTCTGCCAGGACTTTTTCAACCTCTACAAAGACAAGACGGGATCATCTTGCACAGCGACAGTTTCACTCATCGACTGCGCCGGGCTCGATTATCTGGCGAAGTGTTGCAAAACTCTGTTTGAAGACTACCGGGACAAGATCAGCAGCCTCAAGCCTTCTCAAGTCCAGCCATTCTCCAGGCCAAGCAAGAATTGGTTCTTCGATCTCGAAGACATTCTTCTGAAGGCAGGTATCAGCACAACGGAGAAAAATGAGTTGAAAGGGGCTCTCGCCGAATGCGTCATTTTCAAGTTGACCACAAAACGCATCCTTGATATGTATGACGTCGACAGTTTCTGCGGCCTTTCAATGTTCCTCCCAAGTTCCGGTACCAGGTATCTGCTTGATTTCTATGAGACTTTGTCTTGGAATTCGGCATCAAAACTTGTTGATTGAGAAAAAATCATTAAATTTGCGCCGCATTTATGAAAAGCCCCGAGGCTTTTTGGTGCAATGGGTCCTGTATAACATCAGGATGAGTAACACATTTATAAAATTAAAGTAAAATGCAGCATTTCGAATTGAAAGGCCAGATCCGCAAAGTCGGCAACAAAGCAACAATCAAGGCATTCCGTGCACAGGGTCTTGTTCCCTGCAACCTCTACGGAGCAGAGATGGAAAACGTATTGTTCACAGTATCAGA
>DCIC01000020.1:4692-6028 GCA_002315825.1 Bacteroidales bacterium UBA1736
GTCAGCGAGAACAAGCCTATCGTGATCAACGTTCCCGTAGTCATCACAGGACACTCTGTCGGTGTACAGCAGGGAGGTAAATTCACACAGTCAGCACGCGCTCTCAAGGTTTCCGCTCTTATGAACAACCTTCCCGACGAGCTCCCCGTTGACATCGCCAATCTTCAGCTCGACAAGGTTATCAAGGCTGGAGACCTCCAGTATGACAATATTACAATAGTTACTCCCAAGTCAACTGTTGTCTGCGGTGTCAAGTCTACACGTAACACAGCAGCTGCAGCAGCTCAGGAGGCTGAATAATAAATGTCAACCGCCAATTTCCTCATTGCAGGACTGGGAAATATCGGAGACGAATACGTCTCCACCAGACACAATATGGGATTTATTATGTTGGATGCTTTTGCAAAGGCATCCAACATTACTTTTGCAACAGGGCGATATGGTGATATGGCGACAGTATCTCACAAGGGTCGCAAACTATATCTTCTGAAGCCCTCAACCTATATGAATCTCAGCGGAAACGCAATCAGATACTGGTCCGTCAAACTGGGAATCCCTCCGGAGCAGGTCTTGGTCATTTGTGATGACCTGAATCTTCCTTTCGGGACAATAAGAATGAGAAAGGCGGGAAGCGACGGTGGGCACAATGGTCTCAAGAATATTCAGGAGGAACTTGGCACTCAAGCTTTTCCGAGGATCAGAATAGGAATAGGAAATGAGTTCTCGCGTGGAGGGCAAATTGATTTTGTATTGGGAAAGTTCTCTGAAGAGGATTTGAAGCTCATCCCCCAAATTGAAGAGAAAATCGTCAGCGGCATACGCGACTTTTGCACTATAGGTCCGGATCTGACTATGAATTCCATCAACGTTAAGAAGCTGTTTTGAAATTACGGCCCAATAATTTGTTTTTTCTTCCGATAATTTATATATTGCGCCGAATCCTTCTGACGACGTTGATAATTAACCATTTATAAACCCACATCATGAAAGAACTTGTAGCCAAAATCAATGAAGAGATTGCTTGCTTCCAGAAAAACGCCGAAGCACAAATCGTAAAAGGTAATAAAGCAGCAGGCGCTCGCGCCCGTAAGGCAGCTCTCTCACTTATGAAGGATTTCAAAGAATTCCGTAAGGTATCAATCGAAGAATCCAAGAAGTAACTTGACACCCCCTAAAAAAAAGCTGACATCAAGATCAATTTTGAACTTTTTGTCAGCTTTTTTTATTTTCCATGCAACATTTGACAGATGACTTGCATCTATGTTGTAGGTTTAGGTTTTAGTACACGTCTAAAAGTCGGCTGCCGTGAGGCGCCGGCTTTTATTTATTCCTCAGG
>DCIC01000020.1:6172-8674 GCA_002315825.1 Bacteroidales bacterium UBA1736
GACGCCGCACCCCAACTATTCTCAACCATCCACTTGACAGGGGCATCGTTCTTAATGTCAACAGCAATAAGGGTCATTGCGTGGGACGAGCCGCTTGCGTGAGTCCTAACACGCTGCTCCTTGGTCATATCCAAATCGACACCGAGAAGAGACTCATAATCGTAATTGGCAAGATCCATCACCCCTTTCTTGCGATTCAGGAACTTTGCCACATCACAAGAGAAATACATAGCGGTATCGTCTTTGATGGAAGCGATTGCCATTTCCTTGATCTTCTCGACAGGAAGATTGACATACACCCAGTTCTGACCGTCATAAACGTGTCTGTCATAGTCAATCTCGTAAACTTTATAATATTCACGGCAGGGGTCATTCATAACCATCACATAATTGTTCTCAAGATCCTTGCCCACATACTTGTCATAAAAGCTCTTGGGAGTGTAGAGCTCGCCTTTCCATTCAAATTCAGTGGGAGGAACCCCTATGGTAAGTCCGAGAAGGTGATACACCTCTTTGAGCATATCCATCTTCATCTTCTGAAGTTCCGCATTCGACTTTCCCTTCTGACGGAGTATAAGGCCATCCTTGCGAAGAAGAGTCTTGAAATGGGTTGTCCAGGTAGAAGTGTTGTTGGCGCAATAAGACTCAGGCATTATCTCAGCGGGAACAAGACCATACTTGGTTACAAGATTGGCGACGCCTGTAAACTGACCGCCGTCGCTCATAGGATTCTGAAAAAGCCAATCGACGGTTCTGTCCTCAAACGGCTTGTCCTTTGTATCAATGACAGCCTGAAGGAAGAGATTTGCCTTTTCGAGCTGGTCGTAAAAGAAAACATAACTCTCCGAAAACTCGAAAGACCCCAGATTATGTTCGGTGATAGCCTTGGCTCTGAGAACATTCAATCCAGTGAAAAGCCAGCAGCGTCCGGAAGACTTCTGGTCTGTGATTCCATTTGTTTTAACCCTGTCGGAAAACTCAGTGTCAATCATCGCCATATTTGAGGCATTCTCGGACAATACCGCGATGGATGTAGTATTCAAAGCATTGCGAATAGCTTTATCTGAAGATGTACCTTCATATCCCTGACGAATCTGGGAAAGCATTGACTCGCTGATTCCCCCATTTCCTTTCTGAGCGTTCAATCCCAGTGGGAGGGAGAGTATTGCCACAAGTGTAAATATCTTTTTCATACTTTCTTTAATTACATAATCGGTTTATTCCTTTTTTCGGACAAAAAAAGAGGTTGCGACCATTATTGGATGCAACCTCATTGACTTCTTTCCGATATTCTAGTATTCTAGTATCTGTCTTCAGATGAAACGGTCAGTTTTTTGCGTCCATGTGCACGACGAGCGGCGAGTACGCGGCGGCCGTTTGCTGATGCCATACGCTCACGGAATCCGTGTTTGTTGATTCTCTTGCGCTTTGAGGGTTGGAATGTTCTTTTCATATATCAATCTTTTTATATTTTTCCAATTAGGAGTGCAAAGTTAAATTTTTTCAATGTCAATCACAAATTTTTCAGCGAAATATTCATCTTTAAGCCAATTGTCCACCCTCCAGGTATGAACGGAGCCCGCAGGAAGCTTGAAACGGCCCATTAATTCGGCGATTTCCGCATTCACATCCCCACCCTTCAGATAAAAGATATTTTTCAAGAACCTATCCTTTACCCAAGGATAGAAGGTACTAAGGTCGGTCACAGCCCTTGAGACAACATAATCGAATCTGCCGGGCAATGATTCAACCCTCGCATTCACACAAGTCACATTCTCAAGTCCCAATCCTTCAGCCACAGCCGAGGCGACCTTGATTTTCTTCCCTATGGAATCGCAGAGGACAAAACGGGTCTGAGGAAATCTTATCGCCAGCGGGATACCAGGGAAACCACCCCCGGTCCCAACATCCAGGACAGTTTCTGCGGGCTTGAATGGATGGTACTCGCCTATTGCAAGACTATGTCTGATATGATGTTCATACAGATTATCGATATCTTTTCTGGATATCACATTTATTTTCTCATTCCACTCCCGGTACAGGGCTACGGCTTTTTCAAACTCAGCGGTCATCTCTGTTCATTTGCTCAAGCATAGACTTCGCGCGCCTGAGCCTTGTGCGCACAGTATTCAGCTCAATATCCAATTCCTCGGCAATCTCCTTATACTGAAGACCATCCACAAGACGAAGCTTGGCGACTTCACGATACAGTTCCGGCAATCCGTTGATCAGGTCCGACTGCGCGAGCTGTTCTTCGGTATTGATGATGCAATCCAAAGGGGTGGCAGCACTGTCATCCACGCTTTCAGCCAGTTCTACATCACACGACTCCAATTTCTTTTCCCTCAAAATCAGATCCAATGCCGTGTTTTTGGCAATCACCTTGAGCCAGGTGAAAAAATGGCTTCGGGAAGAATCAAAACTCTCAATCTGTCTGAACGCCTTCTCAAAACTCCTTGAGCAAACATCATCAATATGCATATCGTCCAGATTTCGGGACAT
>DCIC01000020.1:8764-12348 GCA_002315825.1 Bacteroidales bacterium UBA1736
ACGGCACGACTAACAAGTTCATCAATGGGCTTCGAGCCAGTTTTTTCCATAACCGCATTCGACAATAAGAGGAACGGACAAAGATATGACATTTTCCATTTCCGTCTTGACAATCTGCTTCAAAATTTCAAGCTCGGAGGGGATGGTCTCAAATAAAAGTTCATCGTGAATCTGCAGAACCATACGGCTCTTCAACTTTCTTTCCTTAAGAACAGCGCTGACTCTGACCATTGCCAGCTTAATGATATCAGCAGATGTCCCCTGAATAGGAGCATTGACGGCATTGCGCTCCGCAAGTGATCGGAGAGACCCATTCTTGGAATTGATATCCGGAAGATAACGCCTTCTGCCGAACAATGTCTCCACATAACCCTTCTCCCGGGCTTGCGCGACAGTCTTCTCAATAAATACGGAGATAGAAGGGAAGGTATTGAAATAGTTCTCGATGAGCTGCTTTGATTCTGCTCTGGATATCCTCAATCTCTGCGACAAACCGAAAGCCGAGATGCCGTACATAATCCCGAAATTGGCCATCTTAGCTATTCTTCTCTGCTCAGCTGTAACATCCTCTATCGATACCCAGAAAATCTTTGCCGCTGTGGCAGCGTGCACATCGATTCCAGCATTGAAGGCTTCCAAAAGATGGCTGTCCCCACTCAAATGAGCCATAATCCTGAGCTCAATCTGAGAATAATCGGCAGAGAGAATCAGACCCTCCGGGTCTTCCGCCACAAATGCCTTCCTGATTTCTTTTCCTCTATCTGTCCTGATAGGTATATTCTGAAGATTCGGAGCCGAGGACGACAGCCTTCCCGTAGAGGTCAAAGCCTGATTGAAGGTAGTATGCACTCTTCCCGTAACTGGAGAGATAAATCTGGGGAACGGGTCGATATATGTGGACAGGAGCTTTTTCATTGAACGGAAATCCAGGATTGCGTCAATTATCGGGCTCTTGTCACGTAGCTCAAGCAAAGTCTCTTCATCCGTGCTCCACCCAGTCTTGTTATTCTTCCGGGCATTGGGGTCAAGTTTTAGATTCTCGAAGATCACCTCGCCCAATTGTTTGGGGGATGATACATTCAGATCAGGATTGTCCGCTATCCGGCGGACTTCATTCTCCTTGTAAATCAAATCAGAGCGGAGTGCTGCAGCGTAATTGTTAAGGGCATTCATATCCACCTTCACTCCATTGCGCTCCACTTGACCGAGGACTCGTATAAGCGGCTCCTCCATCTTGTCATATAAATGGGTCAGACCCAATGCCTGCAACTCGTTCCATACTTTGGGGCCAATGACAAGGACAGCGGCTGTCTCGGATATGCTGTTATCCTCCCACTCGACCACCGGCACATCATCAAACAAGGATCCCACCTGACCGGCTTCCATTTCCTGTCCCATATCCACGCCCACGTAAGTCTTGACGAGAATATCTAATGAGTGTGACTTCTCCGGATCTATCAAATAGTGGATAAGTTGAATATCTCTGAGCTTTCCTCCGACTGTCACCCCTGCGTTCTCAAGAAGATTGATCTGTTTCTTCAGGTCGTATCCATACTTGGCAATGCCCGGATCCTCAAGGACGGATCTCAGCGCCGACACCGAATCCACACAGGCCACATAGGTGCCTTTATATGTTGTGGCAATGGTTATCTGCTTGATAGGAGCAAAAATACCTGCCCCATCAGGCTCGACGCATATCGAGCACCTGCCGGACATACAGATATATTTTATCATCAGATAAGTATCTATCTGACGCACCTGAAGGACATCTCTTATAGTGGACTTGGTCATCCTGGACTTGTCCGACGACTCGATATGGGCAATATATTTCTGAAGAGAAAAGAACTCGTATTTGGCGAAGAGGTCTGCGACAGTAGGATTGAAATTCATATTGACCTCCATCTGGGACATCGTCACGTCCAGTTCCACATCCGTGCGGATAGTCACGAGGTAACGGCTCATACCGATATGCGGCTCTGCATCTTTAAACATCATCGCCTGCTTTTCAGTGAGGTCGTCCATATTGGCATAAATCTCATCGATCGAGCCATACTTGGACACCAGCTTACCGGCCCATACCTCTCCTATGCCTTTGACACCGGGCACATTGTCAGCAGTGTCGCCACAGATTGTAAGCATATCGATGACCTGCTTGGGATTGTTGATGCCATAGCGCGAACAGATTTGTTCAACACCTATCAATTCATTGTCAGATCCGGATTTGCCGGGCTTGAACTGAAAGATGTGCTCGGAGATAAGCTGACCGTAATCCTTATCCGGAGTCACCATATACACATCTGTGTTGGGAGAAGCCATCTTGACTGCAAGGGAACCGATAACGTCATCTGCTTCAAAACCGCTGACCATTAAGACAGGTATGTTCATCGCCTTACATATCTCCATCAGAGGCTCCAATGCGTCAATGACAAGCTGGGGCGTCTCGCCACGGTTCGCCTTATAAGCCGAATATATCTCGTTTCTGAACGTCCCCCCAGGAGGGTCAAATGCCACAGCAAGATGGGAAGGACATTCTTTTTCAATCAGTTCCAGGATATACTTTGTAAAGCCGAACAGGATGGAAGTATCCACTCCGGACGAATTGACCATCGGCCTCCTCAAAAATGCATAGTACATTTTGAAGATCAGAGCGTGGCCATCTATAATAAAGAGTCTTGATGACATATTTCGCTAAAAACAATTCTCGTAAAGTTACCCAATTTCCAAGCAAAGAAAAAACTATTTAGTACCTTTGCGACCACTAGTTTTCCACAATGTTATGAACATCGACGAGCGATTTATGGCCGAGGCTTTAAAAGAAGCCAGGGAAGCGGCAAGCGAAAAAGAGATCCCCATTGGAGCAGTGATAGTGTCTCGCGGGAGAGTAATCGGCAGAGGCCACAATATGACAGAAAGGCTCAATGACCCCACCGCTCACGCTGAGATGATTGCTCTTACCGCGGCCACGTCTGCATTGGGTGGAAAATATCTTGAAGACTGCTGTCTATATGTTACCGTCGAGCCTTGTCCTATGTGCGCGGCAGCTCTGAATTGGGCACATATCTCCAGGATTGTTTATGCAGCTCCGGACCCTAAGAGGGGGTACAGCCTATTTTCGCCAAGCCTTCTGCATCCCAAGACTGAAGTCAGTATCTGTGAGAGTATGACCGAAGAATGCGGCAGACTAGTAAGTGATTTCTTCAAGAGTGTTCGCTGATATCAGCTTATTATTGCACATTCCCAAAAAATAAGATATCTTTGCGCTCACTTTGGAACTGAGATATGGTGTAATGGTAGCACTACAGATTTTGGTTCTGTCTGTGGAGGTTCGAATCCCCCTATCTCAACCAATCCCTAGGGAGAGGGTGACAAAAAAGTCGAAAGACCGAACGTCACCCTCTCTATTTATATACCCCCGTTGCTCCAGGGCGGCCCCGAGGGGGACTGCCGCTTTCACTGCGTTCCAGCGGGCAACTGCGCTGCTTCGACTTTCTTTGAAAGTCTCGCTGACGCTCCGTTGCGGCCGCTGCTGCGGCCTTATTAACGCCATCCTCCTTTTTTCCTACCCCCGTTGCTCCTGGGCTTGC
>DCIC01000020.1:12475-12654 GCA_002315825.1 Bacteroidales bacterium UBA1736
CCCCGTTGCTCCTGGGCTTGCCCCTATAATGGCTTGGTCAACGCAAGATGCCATCTGGCGACCTGTATTGGCTATGTATGTTTACCAAAAATAACTTCTAATAGTTGTAGACGTTTTAGGGAAGGTACCATTTTACGCTGGTCCCTACTTTCTTTGCAGCGTTGCTTCCGGGAAAACCC
>DCIC01000145.1:0-2879 GCA_002315825.1 Bacteroidales bacterium UBA1736
CGTGCCATTCGATCTTCCACTCTCCGTTCAATGACAGGACATATGGTGTAGATGGCTCAAGAGCGTCCGTAAATGCATCCTCTACACTTGCAAGGGGCATAGAATAGGCTCTGGAGGGCATACGGTTGATGGAATTCACCTGAGGGTTCTCCCAATCGTGCATTTGCTGCGCACCCAGAGCTAGAGCCGATGAGAGCAAAAGAATCGTTAACAGTGTTTTTTTCATATTGCGTGGTTGTTTTAATATTTTTTGTTTGTTGCTCGCAAGTTAGTACTTTTGTCAAGAATTTCGAAATAAAAAGATGAATCCTGTTATTGAAAATATTATGACCAGAAGGAGCTGCCGATGCTTTGATCCCGACAGAGTCCCTTCCGATGAAGTTTTGAAGCAGATTGCCGAGGCCGGCACTTGGGCTCCGACAGGCAAGGGACTTCAGTACCCGGTGATAGTTGTAGTCACAGACAAAACCCTCCTGAACAGAATCAAGCGTATGAATGCCGATATTCTCGGCAAAGAGGGCTTGGACCCCTTCTATGGTGCTCCCGCGATGATGATTGTACTTGTAAAGGATTGGAGGAACGCCACATACGACGGATCCACCGTAATGACTACACTAATGCTTGCCGCTCATTCTCTGGGCGTCAATAGTTGCTGGATACACAGGGCCAAACAAGAGTTCGAAAGCGAGGAGGGCAAAGAGATTCTCAAGGAGCTGGGGCTGGAAGATGACTACATCGGCGTAGGTCACTGTGCATTGGGATATGCGACAAAAGCTCTCCCAGAGCCGAAAGAAAGAAAAGCAGACTACATCCATTGGGTAAAGTAAAGCGATATGAAGCGCCTTACAGAAATCAACAATCCCCTCAGGCTATACAGTCTGCTGGGGATTTGTTTATTTCTGTCTCTCATTCCTTTATCTTCGAGGGCAGGCAGCAGACCTGACAATCTCACCGACAGCACTGATTTCTGGCACTTTTCCGGCCTACCCGTTGTCGGGTACAACAATGACCTCGGACTACAACTGGGACTGACTGGTCAAGTCACTGAATATCAGGGATTCATAACCGACGAAAGGACTCCGGTGATGGACAATTTCAAGCAGAAATTCCAGGCCAGTGCCTTTTTCTTCACCAAGGGAGCCTGGATGTTTTCAGCAGATTATGACTCAGGCAAACTCCTGTGCGGACCACGGTCATTGCGCCTGACAGCTTCCGTTTCATATCTATTGAATCCCCTCTGCGGGTTTTACGGATTCAATGGAGCGGTCTCTCCATTCAATTCAGAACTCAACCTCAGAAAAGACTCCGCAAAGGAGGATGGAATTGCCTTCTACTCAGCAAAACAGCAGGTTATTTCCAGTATGGTCAATCTAAAGGGAAGTATCAGCGGAAATTGGTGGTGGAACGGCAAAGTGGCTTATTCCTGGCAGAGATATGACGAAATAGACAGTCATCCATACAAGGGAAGCGAGACCCTCTTCCACGAGTATCTGGACGCGGGGCTGCTAACCGAAGATGAGACACGTGGAAGTCTGATCGAGGTTAAGGGTAACGTTCAATACGATTCCAGAAATCACACCCTGATGCCCCAGAAAGGCATTTTCGCCACAGCAGGATTGTCCTTTGATGAAAGTCTGGGCAAAGCCTCAGACAGAAATGGTCTTATCTCCCGTCCGGCATTGAGCGCCGAACTTGATTTCAGGCAGTACCTATCGCTGATCCCTGACCGTCTCGTGTTCGCTTATCAGCTTGGGTACAATGGTTCGCTTGCAGGTTCACTCCCCTTCTATGCGCTGCCAGCTTTCACGATGCGTGGATGCTATACCCGAAGAATCATCGGACGCGGGATTGCAAAAGGGGGTCTTGACTTGAGATTCAATGCCTTCAATTTCCATATCGCCGGCGAGGAAAGTGTAATCGGACTCTTGGGATTTGCGGAAAGCGGCATTGTCGTTCAGCCATATAGGCTGGAAGCTCAGAGTCTTGAGGGGGGACGCCAGATAAGCAAGACTTTGGACGGAGTACAGATAGGCCCTTATGCCAGTGTCTATGACAGTTCGGTCCCCGCTGACCGTTTTCATACCTGTGTGGGAGGCGGTTTTTATTTTGGTGTACAAAAGTATTTTCTGATGGCTGTAGAATTGGGGCAGCCTCTCAGAGAGCAGGACGGCCCGATGGGCATCTACATCAATGCGGCATTCTCGTTCTAGAGTGATATTCGAGCCTCCAGCAATTGATAGAGTCAGCATTGACTTATTTTTTAAGAATGACTTAATACGGAAAGAAATCTTATATTTGTGGGAATTACAAATATCCATAAACAATGAAACTTTACTCCATCCTCACAGTAGCAGCAATCGTATGCTGCGTCTCTTCTTGCGGCACGTCGTCTCAAATCACTGGCGGGACTGCCGCTACCGCTGCACCGAGCCTTGTCGTTCAGACTGACCCTATTGTCATCGAACTGGAATATTTTGAAAGCCACAATATGAACAATACTACCGAAAGGAGCTACATAACTCTTTACGACGGTATGATACAGGGACGCATTGCCTCACTCCAGACTATGCTGGAAAGACCCGGTTTCCCTTCCGGAAGATATGCCCTGAGTTTTGACAAATGCGTAGCCAAGATAGGAGAGCCCCGTGTCAACAAGAAGGGCACAAGTTATACTTTCCGGGTACTGGCAGAGGATGCAAGTTTCTTCGACAGCATTGTTGACACCGACTGGAGTCTGACAATCACAATTTCCGATGATGGACGAGCTTCTGTGAACATCGAGTCTGAATCTATCGCACGAGTTTATTCTTCCAGATCCTGGCGTTTCAACGGAAGTGTAAACAAGGATCGCACTGAAGTTCTGAAACTTATGAAGGCCA
>DCIC01000145.1:2973-12445 GCA_002315825.1 Bacteroidales bacterium UBA1736
TAAACTGACAAAAATTTCATTGGACACCTGTGATATTTTTCAATGAAATTGTGGTATTTCAAAATTAATTTCGTAGCTTTGCACCCGCAAACGAGAAGTGGCGCAGTTGGCTAGCGCACCACGTTAGGGACGTGGGGGTCGGGTGTTCGAGTCACCTCTTCTCGACAAGAAGGATGCTAACTAAAAACAAAATTTTCAGTTAGCATCCTTCCTTTTTATGCTATTCCGTACCTGTGGGGGCCCGTGAGGCTCAGGTGCAAAATCTTGTATATGAGACCCGGGGGTTCCACACTGACCCGCATTCACAGCACTATTTATTTCACAAGTCTCTCCAAAAAAGAAGCGAGCCTCATATCAGTCGAGCGATTGAGAGCAACATCATCGTCAGTAGCCCCTTTCGCCCTTGAAAGACCGCCACAGACATCCACGCCAAGGATAGTATGAGCTGCGGCCAATGACGAGACCATCGACTCCAACTCGTCAAGAGTCATCTCACCTTGATCCCAGTTGGTCCTTGCAAACTCAGGACTCATTACATCCTTATCAATCGACAGGTACACAGGAAGGTCGGAAGGGACATCAATACGGTTCAAAAGATCACACTTACAGTGCGGCAAACGGCGCACATCCCCAACCCAACTGCCACAGGACAAAATATCACCGCCAAAGCTGACCTCCTGATCATCAGAATGATTATCAAACAGAACCAGACAGAAATCCCGATCTATTTTTTCCGCAAACAGCAGAGAGACATAATGGTAATCTCCCCCATCAATCCAATGTACCCCGGAATACGGCTGCCCTTTGAGAGCCTCTCGCAACAAAGACAATGAACAAGCATCACAATAACAGCAGGTCCCCTCAACGTCACTGAAATCGAAATGAGCGGACTCGGACGGAGAAAAAGACTCATCAGAGTAAATATGAGAAAAATTCAAGATGCAATGCATATAAAAACGACAAAAAGGGCTCTCGAACGCAACACAGACTAATATTGACCAGTAAAAATAGATAATTTCAAAAAATAATCAGTATATTTGAAAACTTTTTACGCAATTTCTAACCTGGATGGAAGAACAGACTTTGTATCCCCTCGATTCGTCTCGAGTATATTACTCAATGGATGAGTTGACTCTCGAGACCGAGGAAGGTCCCCAAACACTGAAAATGGGGGCTTGGATCAATGTTGATCCCGTGCGTATCCACAAAATGATCATCCGGGAAAAAACCCTTACCGTGGACTCCTTCGAAGTCCTCAATCCCCTCATCAGCAAGCTCCGCAGAGCAGATCCCGAATATTACAAGAAATTTATGGGTCTGCAACTTACAATCGACTACCCCGGATACAGCACAGGTATCAAAGCCAAAATCCCCTTTGAAAATGACCCTGTAGGTTTCTACAAATGGTGGAGGAAAGGCAAACACGAAGAAAAGGTTCATTTGTCCCTAGGCAACAGGATCATATTATTCCAGAAGGTTTCCATTATGGATCCCAAGATTATCCTAAAGAAAGACCTGGAATTAATCAGACCCGCAAAATGAGACAACGCAGAGAAATCCCATTCAGCGAGAAGTCCATCGGACTTGACAATGTCATCAACGCAAGAGAACTTGGCGGATACGTAATGCAGGACGGCCGTAAAATAAAAAAAGGCCTTCTGCTGCGCGGAGGCAATCTGTCCAAGGCCAGTGAGAATGACATCCGCCGCCTGAAGAACGAATACCATCTGGCAATCAATTTCGATTTCCGTTCAGAAAAGGAGATAATGCTGTCCCCCGACAAGCCGATGGCAAATGTCGAATATATGTGGCTCCCCACAATTGATGAGAAAACTGCCAAACTCGGCAAATTGAATCTCCCCGGGCACGCCTACACCAATCTTCCCAAATATCTCGTTGAGCATTGTTTTGAACAAAAAGTAAAGGAAATAGCCGCAAATATGTACCCCGAGCTTGTCAAAAACGAATATACCCAGCTCCAATATGCCGCATTCCTGCAAAAGATTGCAGGAGTGGAAGGAGAGCGCGCAGTGTATTGGCACTGCTCACAGGGTAAGGACAGGACCGGACTTGGAGCAGCACTTCTTCTTGCAGCCCTGGGCGCAGACAGAGACACAATAATGGAGGATTTTGCCATCTCAAACTCATTTTACAAAGAGGAAATAGAATCCACCTGCAAAATAATCAAAGAGATGGGAGGCTCCGATGAGGAATTTGCAGTAGTGCAGACATTCATAGGAGTCAAATGTGACTATTTTGAGAACGCACTCAACATAATTGACAAAGAGTACGGCTCAATGGACCAATATCTGAGCGATATTATGGTCCTCACCGACGAGGATAAGGATAAAATGAGAAACAGACTCCTGGAATAGTTTTCAAAAAATGGACTTTGC
The DNA here is from genome assembly GCA_002315825.1 of Bacteroidales bacterium UBA1736. Taxonomy (GTDB): domain Bacteria; phylum Bacteroidota; class Bacteroidia; order Bacteroidales; family UBA932; genus Cryptobacteroides. The sequence goes on from DCIC01000145.1 coordinate 5,370, forward strand.
AAAACTGGGACTGTTCGGCCTGTTCTTAGGCTCATTTCTTGCGGCAAGCATTTTTCCGCTGAGTTCCGACGCACTGTATGTGGCTTTTCTTGCAGTTTACGATTCCAGTTTCACCTGCTTTATTGTCGCGACACTTGGGAACTGGCTCGGAGGAATCACCACCTACTATGTAGGACGTCTCGGCAGATGGGAATGGATAGAAAAGTGGTTCAAGGTCAAGAAAGAGACACTCGAAAAGCAGAAAGCATCAATTGACAGATATGGAGTATGGCTTGCGCTCCTCAGCTGGGTACCCTTCATCGGAGATGTATTGGTCGTGGCGTTGGGCTTTTACAAAGCCAGTCCGGGATGGACAATTCTTTTCCTGCTGATAGGAAAGGCGGCCCGATTCTTGGTATGGTCAATGATAATGGGTTATTTTATTTCCTGATATGAAACCGAAACGATTCTTTATTTACGCCCTCGTATTTGCAGTATGCTCCTGCGGCAACTCAGCACAAATCTCTCAAAACAATGACAATGACGACATCAGCGAAGGCAACAGCTATGCCGTATCCAGAGTCAAAGTGAAAAACAAGGACAACACGCAGTATACCAACATATTGGACTACCTCAGAGGTAAGGTCCCGGGAGTACAAATTGCCCCCGACGGAAGCGTCAGAGTACGAGGAGTGTCATCGGTCAACAGCGGCTCCGACCCTCTCATCATAGTGGACGGAGCGCAAATAAGCGATATCAATCTGGTAAACCCCAACGATGTCTATTCCATCACAGTCATCAAAGACGCATCAACTGCCATATACGGATTCCGTGGAGTCAACGGCGTGATTGACATTAAGACAAAGACCGCTCAGAACGTCATCGACAGCGAAGAAGAATAATCATTCCCCGACAAGTTCCTCCTCAAAAGGATCATCTTTAAGAAGCTGTCTGTACCCGGGGATAACTCTGCCCGTGACCTTCATCACATCTGCCTTCTTATGAGCAACGCAGATGACCTCATTGTCGGGAGTCAGTGCAGCGAAAGAGCCATTGAACTGGATACTCTTGGTCGGCGCATCAGCCTTTCCTGTAAACTCATAGATATAAAAGGCTATATCATTGACGCTCTCCCCCATCGACTGCTTTAAGGAATCCAGACCATTCTTTATTCTGATATCCTGGACGAGATTGTCATATCGCATCTGAGCGTTCTTGGGTTTTCTCTCCTCAAGAAACTTTTTATATAGGGCCTCATCCTGTCTCATTCTGAGAGCGAAGAGCTTTGACCTGCGCATAAATTCCTGCTCAAAGGTGGACGAATCCGAAAGAGCTATGTTATCGATTGCCATAGTCTCCATATCGGGATACTGCTCAAGGATATAACTCTGAATAGCAGAGATGGTGGGATCTTGCTTCTTTGTGCAGGAAATGACTGACAGGAAGGCAAGCACGAGAATCAAATGATTTTTCATATTCGGTTTATTTATTATTAGTCAAACGGTTGGCGATAGAATGTGCAGCCACGTAGCCGGTGGACCAAGCAGCCTGAAGATTGAATCCGCCTGTAATTGCATCCACGTCCAGCACCTCTCCGGCGAAATAAAGCCCGGGATATTTCCTGCACTCCATAGTGGAAATATTAATATCTTTCAAGGACACTCCGCCGCAGGTCACGAATTCATCCTTGAATCTATTCTTCCCTTTCACCTGATAAACATCATCACTGAGCAAAGTGCACAAGCGATTGATGCCTTTAGAACCCAGCTCCGAGCATCGGATATCCTCACGGAACTCATATTTACTGAGAAGATAATGCCAAAGTCTCGTGCTAACAAACTGAGGATGCGATGAACTCAAAAGTTTTCGAGGATTGTCAGACAGCAGACATCTGACCATTCCCTGAACAACTGAAGTATCACTCTCCCCTGTCCAATTGACCGATATGTCAGTAACATACTGACGCTCGGCAAGATATCGGGCGGCATAAGATGACAGCTTCAGAATCGACGGCCCGCTCATCCCCCAGTCGGTGACAAGGAGAGGACCCGAAGATCGGAAAGAAGTGCCAGGAATACACACATTGCAGTTCTGCACCACCGCCCCCGCCAATTCCCTGATCCCGTCAGCGGATAGATTGAAACTGAAAAGGGAAGGGACCAAATTCTCAATCCTGATATCCAAAGCGGACAACATCCGCACCCCCGCGCCCCCACTTGCAACAAGTACTGCATCATATTCATCCATCAAAGGACGGATGTCATCAATACGCTTATTGCAAAGCAATCTGACATCAGAGGCCCTCATAAGTGACAACAAGGTGTTCACAATCTGCATTGCATCCTGAGAGGCAGGAAAAACGCACTGGTCCTCCTGAACAACAAGTCCTACTCCGTGTCTGCGGAACCAACTCATTGCATCTTCATTGCTGAAAGCACATAAAGCCCTGTGCATCAGCCTGTCACCCCGAGGATAGGCATCTGACAGCTTCCTTATTGCAGCAAAAGTATTTGTCAAGTTGCAACGTCCGCCCCCAGTCACAGCCACCTTGGCCAAAGCTCTGTTCTGAGCCTCGAAGACAGTAACCGCTGCAGATGGCAACAGGCGTTTCAGTTCAATCGAACAGAAACACCCTGCCGCTCCGCCTCCAATGATTGCAACACGTTTTCCATCCATACTACGCAAAAGTAATACTTTTTCCTTGAGTATTATCTATGGCGCAAATACATAAGTTGACGGAATATATATGTGTTTGCCGGAGTCCTCCCCACTATGTGGGTCCCCTCCCTTTTCGGGAGCCAATGCTCCGGCAAACACATATATATTCCGTCAAAAAGGCTGAAAAGCAAGCTCAGCGATTACTTCTTGCAGGAAGGATCAAATACAGCTACTCCAACCATTGAGTCAGCACATCCATAATAAAGGAACCACTTTCCATCAAAATGAACAAGGCCCTCACAGAAAACTGTTCCATCCACATACTGACCACTCTTCTCAAAAGGCAGTTCGGGTTTGAAGAAAGGCTCGTCCAAGCTGGCAAGAACCTTCGTAGGATCCTTTGCATCAATGAGCAGCTGACCGGCACAATAAGATTTATTCTCTTTGCTCTTTCCGTTATAGATCAGCACAATACCATCCTTTGTCCTGACTGCCGGAGGTCCACATTCAGTAAGAGCACTGTCAAACATTCCCTCACGCGGAGAAAAGATTTTCAGCACCTCGCCATCCTCTCCGAGCATCGGAGTCCAATGGATCAAATCATCTGACGTAGCGGGATTGATAAAATTCTCTCCCCAGAACATCAAATACTTGCCATTGAATTTATCAATAACCAAATCACCATTCTTGTCGAGTTTGGTAACAATCGAAGCAGATTTGCTCCAGCCTTCGTAGAGAAGATTCCCATTCTCATCCTGGAAAGCATAACCCTGCTTCTCCCAAGTCTTCAAATCCCTGGATGTAGCCACACTCAGACGTGCATTCGAGCGATTCCAGGAAGTATAGAGCATAACATACAAGCCATCTTCAGTCTTGGCGATTCTCGGATCCTCATCTCCTCCAGTCCAATCCAAATCCTCAAATCCATCCTTGGCTGGATACATCACAGGCTCGGGAGCGATTGTCATTGTGACACCATCGCTCGTCTCAGCATATCCGATACGTGAAGTACGCTTTCCAATACCGGTAGCACTGTTATCCTCGCTTCTGAAAAGGACACATATCTTCCCATCCTTTGTGGTCGCAGCGGGGTTGAATGTATCACTCTCCATCCATTTCACCGGACCTCCAGCCATAGGACAATCAAAGACAGCTGTGGTATCGGGAGTAATCACAGCTTCGCTGACAGGACGAACGAAGGGCCCGAGGGTCCAATCAGATGAAACCGAATTGGAATTGCAGGCGACTGCACACAGCACGGGCAACAATAGAAAAAATCGTTTCATGTGGTAGATATTTATTTTGTTAATAATAAGCAAATCAAGCCTATGGAAAGCGCAACCGCAAAATTGATCAGCTTGGCCCAGAAAAAATCACGCCTGCTCTCAGCAAGCAAAGGAATGGAAGAATGGCCATCCTGAGAAATACAGCTTGCGAGCAAAACAGGAAAAGGAACCACCCCAGAAGCAAACAACGTCACAAAAAGCAGATGTGGACCTGACTCTGGAATGATTCCCACGGCAGAGGCCAGAAGAATCATCAAAACAGTATTGTCACTGATCCAATCGTTAATATCAAACACTCCATCCAGCAGGCCAAGTACAACAAGCACGCCGAAAGTCCAGGCGAAAATGCGAGGCAGATGCCTGCATACTATGTGCTCAAACAAATGTTCCTGAACGAAATGATCCGACGCAAATACAATCACAGCAAGGACAGCGAGGCTCAACACAGAAAACATAATATTCATCCAAGCCTCATCCAGAAGCGAGAGCCCCACGGAACAGTCCTCACCGTGTTCGTGTTCAAGAAGGCCCGAAGAGAGTGCTGCAATAAAAGCAGCCACACCAACAAACAGAACAGCCCTTTTCCAACTCAAATGACGGCCACCTCGTTCATCAGAATGTCCCTCGTGCATATCCTGCTCGTGAACAGTCATATTGTGACAAGATGTCCGCCCGGGGCGAATGCCGAATCGGTCACACACAAAATCAGTAAGCAGCCCCAGCACTATTGCCAGAGCGAATAGCACGCCAAAAAGCAGAAGCGCCTTCCCTGGAAACATTGCCAGCATAGCGAAAGCCTCATCCCCGGAGGATGCAATCATCATAGCGATCAATGCACCGAAACTAAGCAGCCCGTGCTCATACAAAGACACCGATGCAAATCCTCCCATACATCCCGGAATCACGCCAAGAAAAGAAGAGAGGGCAACCTGACCGAAGCGCGTAGTTCTGAGACTCTCAAAGAAGTGGCCTTGAGTCTTGATATTCAGACATTCCACCATCATCATCATCACAATGACCAATCCGCTGATAAGAAGTGCTCCCAGCAACGAATCCAATATGATTTCTCCGACCATTATTACAGTATATATGAAAGAATATCCCCGATTGACTGTGCGAGTGCGGGCATTGAAGGGTAAACCAAGTCAGCGCCTGCCTCAAAAAGCATAGAATCAGGCAAAGGACCAGTATTGGCGGCTATCACAAAACATCCGGCATCGTGACCGGCCTTTACCCCAAGAGGAGCATTCTCAATGACTATTGCATTAGTAGGCAGAAGATTGCCTGACTTCTTCAGACCCATAAGATATGGCTCCGGATCAGGCTTCCCCTTGACCACATCATCGGATGATACCATAGAAGCCGTCGTAAACAGACCCGGATAGTATTTGTCAATATGAGAGAGCATCTTCTGCTGACCAGACCCTGTAACCACAATAGCATCTTTGCCTGCAGAACGGACCGCTCTTACGACATCGATCGCACCCGGCATCATCTGCACCTTCGGAAGGGAGTCGAAGTGGCGGCATTTCAACTCATATATCTCGCGGCAGCGTTCTTTTGAAAAGTCCGGGCCCAGAAATAAACGTACAGTATCATAAACGGTACGCCCCTCGTGCAGATAAATATCTTTTTCGTCAAATACCTTACCGAAGTCAGCCATAGTCAAGGTCCAGGCACGAGCGTGATTGGGCATCGAATTGAAGAGCACCCCGTCCATATCGAACATAAAGAGTTTCAGATCGATCCTCTCCACCCCGGATCTACGGCAATAATCGCTGACAGCCTTTTCTATCATTTACCGTTCTCCTTATCGAGATAACACTCCAGAGTATTCTTCATAAGCATTGCAATGGTCATAGGGCCTACACCTCCGGGAACAGGAGTAATGAATCCGGCCACCTTGGAGGCAGATTCAAAATCCACATCACCGCAGAGCTTGCCATCAGCATTACGGTTCATACCGACATCTATGACAACAGCACCCGGCTTGACCATATCTCCGGTGACAATATTTTCACGTCCGACAGCCACCACAAGTATATCAGCCAGTCTGGTGATGGAGGGAAGATCCTCTGTGCGGGAATGTGCAACGATGACAGTGGCATTTTCATCCAGTAGAAGTTTGGCGACGGGTTTCCCCACTATATTGCTGCGTCCCACAACCACAGCTATCTTGCCTTTGACCTGTACACCGGTACTCTTTATGAGATGTATGATACCTTTGGGGGTACAAGGAGTTATGCAATGCTTTCCTACCCAGAGCTGTCCTACATTAAGGATATGGAAGCCATCCACATCCTTGTCCTTGGATATGGTGTCTATCACCTTGTCCTCATTGATATGCTTGGGAAGCGGCAGTTGGACAAGAATTCCGTCCACGAGAGCATCCTCATTGAGCTTGCATATCTGATCGAGAAGATCTTCCTCAGACACAGTCTGGGGCAAAGCTATCAGCCTTGACTCCATCCCGACGTATTCGGCACTCTTGACTTTGTTGCGGACATACACCTGACTTGCAGGATTCTCCCCCACTATTATTACACAGAGGCAAGGTTTGCGTCCATACTCTGCTTCCAGTCTTGCCACCTCAAGTTTGACTTCATCCTTAATGGCTGCGGCAATAGCCTTTCCGTCAATTATCTGAGCCATACTTTACTCGTTTTCAAGCGCAATGTGCGCAATATCATTTCTATAAAACAAATTGTCGCAACTGATCTTCTTCAGCTCCGCATATACTTTATCACGGGCCTGAGAAACAGTCTTCCCACTGACAACGACCATCATCACCCTACCGCCGGCGGTAACAAGCTTTCCGTCATCCATCTTGGTACCCATATGATAGACACGGGCATCCACGCCTTCGCAGCCTTTGATCTCAAAGCCTTTCTGATACGATCCGGGATAGCCCTTGGAAGCCATCACCACACCAAGAGTAATGGCATCGTCCCATACCACACTCTCCGGCTCGGCCCCTGTTGCCACAGCATAGAAGATATCGTAGATATCACTCCTTAACAAAGGCAGGACTACTTCAGTCTCCGGATCGCCGAAACGTGCGTTGAATTCAATGACTTTGACGCCATCTGGGGTCTTCATAAGGCCTCCATACAAAACACCGCTCAAAGGACATCCCTCACTGCACATAGCCTT
>DCIC01000145.1:12553-13498 GCA_002315825.1 Bacteroidales bacterium UBA1736
CCCTTGTCTCCGTCATAGGCACGCTTGTGATCCTGGGACAAAGGCATTGGATATACCTTATCCCCGCTTACAAAGCACATAAATGAAAACTCGGGACCTGTAAGGAAGTCTTCAATGACCACTTTACCCTTGCCGAAAGACTCGTCCTTGAGCATACTGGAGAGAGCCTCTTCAGCTTCCGCAAGATTGGAAGCAATGACAACACCCTTCCCTGCTGCAAGTCCGTCATACTTCAGGACTGCGGGGAATGGTCTTGACTTCACATATGAGAGAGCCTGCTCATAATCAGTAAAACTGCGGTATGCGGCGGTGGGAATGTCATATTTAGCCATCAGTTCCTTAGCAAACTCCTTGCTGCTCTCAATGCGTGTGGCGCTGACCGTATGTCCGAATACAGCAAGACCCGCAGCGCGAAATGAGTCAACAACTCCCGCTGCAAGCGACGCTTCCGGTCCGACTACGGTCAAATCGATTGCATTATCCAGCGCAAACTTCTTCAAACCCTCCACATCGGTGTCCTTGATGGGAACAGTCTCGGCCTGAAGTGCAATTCCTGCATTACCGGGAGCGCAGAAAATCTTTGACACCTGCGCAGAACGGCTGAGTGCATCAACGATTGCGTGGCAACGCCCGCCCGAACCTATGACGAGTACTTTCTTGTCATTCATATCATCAATGTTTGAAATGTCTTACACCTGTGAAGAGCATCGTTATGCCCAGCTCATTCGCCTTGGCGATAGATTCTTCATCACGGATACTGCCTCCGGGCTGAACGATTGCAGTCACACCATAACGTCCTGCAAGAGCTACAGTGTCGCCGAAAGGAAGGAAGCCGTCAGAAGCAAGTATCAAACCTTCTGTAAATCCGGCGGCCTTTGCCTGCTCGAGCGCAATCTCAGCAGAGCCCACCCTATTGGTCTGGCCGGCACCGATCCCGATTGTATG
>DCIC01000145.1:13554-13696 GCA_002315825.1 Bacteroidales bacterium UBA1736
AACTCGAGATCCCCCATCTGCGCGGGCGTGGGTTTAATCTGGGTCACACACATCTCGGGAGTCACTTTCTCCACAGCAGTATCAAGGTGCTGTGCAAGAATACCGCCTGCAACACCGACATACTGCATAGGAGTGTCACCCG
>DCIC01000145.1:13857-31244 GCA_002315825.1 Bacteroidales bacterium UBA1736
ATGCCGCCATAAATGCTTACCTTGTCAGCCTCATAAGCTGCCTGCCAAGCCTCCTCTATTGTCTTTCCAATCGCTGCTCCACAAGGATTCATATGTTTAAGACCCAAGCAGAAAGGCTCCTCGAAATCACGGAGGACGCTCAGAGCGGCGTTTGCATCCTGAATATTATTGTACGAAAGTTCCTTTCCCTGAATCTGAGTTGCAAAAGCAAGTGAGAAAGGCTCGCTCTGGAGTGCAGAATAAAACTTGGCCTCCTGATGAGGATTCTCGCCGTAACGCAGAGGCTGCTTAAGGTCAAACTCAAGGAAGAGTTTTTCATTGAGCCCGGCCTTCTCTCTCATATATGTAGCGATGCAGCTGTCATACTCTGCTGTATGGGTATATGCTTTTGCTGAAAGTTTCAGACGGGTCTGGGGAAGAGTATTGCCATATTGTGCTATCTCATCGAGAACCTGGTCATAGTCAGCGGGATCACATACAATAGATACATCTCTCCAATTCTTGGCAGCGCTGCGAACCATAGAAGGACCACCGATATCGATATTCTCAATCGCATCCTCCATAGTCACGCCGGGTTTTGCGATGGTCTGACGGAAAGGATACAGATTGACACAGACAAGTTCGATTGTCTGGATTCCATTCTCCTTAAGTGTCTCCATATGAGCGGGGACATCACGGCGAGCCAGGATACCTCCGTGCACCTTGGGATGAAGAGTCTTCACTCTTCCGTCACAAATCTCGGGAAAGCCGGTGACCTCACTGATACCTATGGTCTTTACACCGCTTTCATCCAGCAATTTCTGCGTTCCTCCGGTTGCGATGATCTCCCAACCGAGCTTCTGTAGCCCCTGAACAAAAGGAACCAGTCCTGTTTTATCACTTACACTGACAAGTGCTCTCATATTATTTCTTTTTATTGTTTCATTATGATATTGACACCGGGGACATCCGTTACCTTTCCGATAACAGAAGCCTTCTCCCCGTGGGACGCAAGGATGTCGATAGCCTTCTGAGCCTCACTTTCGTCAAGGACGGCAATCATACCTATTCCCATATTGAAGATATTGAACATCTCCCTGTGAGGGATTCCTCCCCATTTTTCAAGCATTTGGAATACCGGAAGGATCTCCCAGCTGCCCTCATTGATTTCCAGACCCTGACCTTCGTGAAGGACTCTTGGGATATTCTCATCAAAACCGCCTCCTGTAATATGGCAGATACCGTGTACATCACACTTTCTGATGACATCGAGGACTTGCTTTACATATATTCTCGTAGGAGTCAGTAGTACTTCCCCAAGCTTGCGCCCACCAAACTCGGGAATCTGCTCATCGAAATTCAGGCCGCTGTCAGCGACAATCTTTCTGACGAGACTGAAGCCGTTGGAGTGAACTCCCGTAGATGCTATACCGACAAGTACATCTCCGGACTTAACCTTACTTCCATCTATCAGCTTGGATTTCTCTACCACACCTGTCGTGTATCCCGCGATATCATATTCACCGTCAGAATACATTCCCGGCATCTCTGCAGTCTCTCCGCCTACAAGGGCACAACCTGCCTGACGGCAACCTTCTGCCACACCGGCCACAATAGCCTCAACCTTCTCGGGGATGTTATGTCCAAGTGCGACATAATCCAGGAAAATAAGAGGCTCAGCTCCTTGAGCGAGAACGTCATTGACACACATAGCAACGGCATCGATACCTATGGTGTCGTGTTTGTCCATTGCAAAGGCTATCTTGAGTTTGGTCCCGACACCGTCAGTTCCGCTGACAAGGACAGGTTCCTTGATGCCGAGAGTAGAAAGATCGAACATTCCTCCGAAAGATCCGATATTTCCCATCGATCCAACTCTGGATGTAGATGCCACATGCTGTTTGATTCGGCGGACAACTTCATATCCCGCCTCCAGGTTCACACCTGCATTTTCGTAAGTCTTTGCCATTATCTTTTATTTTGTTATCTCATTGTACAATGCTGTGGGATAATCCCCAGTAAAACAAGCCATACAAGGCTCAGCGCATCCGAAGCAGGATGCATTGGTCGACTCTGGGCTCAGAAAGCCGAGAGAGTCGGCGCCTATGGCCTGGCAAGCCTCCTCGAGAGTCCTGTGCGAGCAGAGGAGTTCTTCTGGAGTGGATGTATCCACTCCGTAGAAACAAGGATGAGTCATCATCGGGCTCGCAATGCGTACGTGCACTTCCTTTGCGCCTGCCTCTCGGAGAAGCTTGACAATCTTCAGCGAAGTGGTTCCCCGCACAATCGAATCATCCACAAGAGCGATACGCTTGCCGCTGACAATACTTTTCACCGGAGACAACTTCATCTTGACTCCAAGCTCACGCATTTCCTGAACCGGCTGGATGAAAGTACGTCCCACATATTTATGTTTGATGAGTCCCATCTCGTATGGTATGCCGCTCTCCTCGCTGAATCCCATAGCGGCGCTCAGACTGGACTCAGGAACGCCAACAACGATATCGGCCTCAACGGGGTTCTCTCTATAGAGTCTGCGCCCGGCCTCTTTCCTGTATGCGTGCACATTGCATCCATCAATGTCACTGTCAGGTCTGGCAAAATAGATATACTCCATTGAGCACATTCTGTGCTTGCTGAAACGGGAATACTGACGGGTACGAAGTCCCTTGTCATCTATTGTGACTATCTCCCCCGGAGTAATGTCACGGATAAATGTAGCGCCTATGATATCGAAAGCGCAGGACTCGCTGCTGACAACATATCCGTCAGCGAGCTTACCCAGACAAAGAGGTTTTATTCCATACTTGTCGCGGCAGGCATACAAACGGTTCTTAGTCATTATGATAAAGGAAAAACCACCTTCCATCATATTGAGAGCGTTCACAATATTGACAATACGATCCTCGTTGCCGTCCTTTTTGATAAGATGGGCAAGGATTTCACTGTCGGTGGCAGTCTGGAATATAGTGCCGTGATCTTCAAGATAGTCAGCAAGCTGTCTAGAGTTCACTACATTTCCATCACCCGCAATAGCGAAGTCTCCGGATTTGTGATGAAAGAACAGAGGTTGGACATTGTCAAGTCCTCCGTGGCTGACATTGGCATAGCGGACTGCACCGATACCGATATTGCCCTCGAGATGGGAAATGCTGGCAGGATCGAAAATCTTGTCCATCAAGCCGAGGCCCCTGAAACGGCGGCATTGGCCCGTGGAATCGAAAGTCGCAATTCCAGCCCCCTCCTGGCCACGGTGTTGGAGATTGTGAAGCCCATAATAAATAACCGTCGAGGCGCTGCTCACACCATATACACCAATAACTCCCATAATTTATGCTTCTCTGATTTTGGATACTCTATCGTAAACTTCTTTATAGGATGCAACTACATCACTCAAGTCCTTACGGAAACGGTCCTTGTCAAGGATATTTCCTGTTTTTATATCCCAGAACCGGCAAGTGTCGGGACTGATTTCATCAGAAATGATGATCTCACCCGTATCCACCTTGCGGCCGAATTCAAGCTTGATATCGACCAGTTCGATTCCCGCCTTGGCAAGGAATGGCTTGAGGATATCATTTACTTTTTCGGCAACGGCATACATACCTTGCAGCTCCTGATAACTTACTATCCCGAGAGCCACTGCGTGATGGTCATTGATAAGGGGGTCCGCCTTGCGGGTATTGTTGAGGCGAAGGTCATAGATAGTATTGACGGGCTTCATTCCCTCTTCAACTCCAAGCAGGGTTGAAAGAGACCCGGCAATTCGGTTACGGACGCACAATATAAGGGGAATAAGCTCCACTTTGTAGCAAAGTTGCTCATTATCACCTACTTCCTCAATAAAATGCGTTTTAACTCCGTTTCGGTTCAGCTCTCCCATCAGGGCCGCTGAAATATGATTGTCCAAGACTCCCTTTCCCTTGAACACAGCTCGCTTGATGCTGTTGAAGGCCAATGTCACGTCATTGTAGGAAATGATGACCTTGGTGGAATCATCGGTTGCGAAAATCTGCTTTTCGTTGCCGTCGAATATCAATTCGCTCTTTTGCATTGTTAAGTTATTTTTTCCTGAAATAGTTTACAGCATTGACAAACAGAGGCTGATCAGGATTGTCACTCATATTCTTGAAAACATTACGCTCATAGCGCTCAGAATGGCCCATCTTTCCCAGTATCTGCCCGTCGGGACTTATGATACCCTCTATGGAGTAGTAAGAGCCGTTGGGGTTGTAAGGAGACTCCATAGTGACTTCGGAAGTGAAAGGATTGACATACTGGAATGCGACCTGACCGTTCTCGAAGAGCTCCTTTGCCATTGTCTCACCGACAACGAACTTGCCCTCACCGTGGCTGACTGCAATCGAATGAGTATCACCCACTTTCATTCCGGCAAGCCAAGGAGAGTCCGTAGTTGAAATACGTGTCGTTATGATCTGCGATACGTGACGGTTGATATCGTTCCTGAAGAGAGTGGGAGAATCCTTTGTGACAGACCCAAGCTTGCCATATGGCAAAAGTCCACTCTTTACGAGAGCCTGGAAGCCGTTGCAGATACCGATAATGAGACCTCCACGGGCAATGAGTTTTTCTATTTCTTCTGCAATGTCCTTATTGTTCAAGACATTCACGATAAACTTGGCGCTACCGTCCGGCTCATCTCCCATTGAGAATCCTCCACTCAGCGCAAGTATCTGACATTCAGCGATATTACGCTTCATCTCAGCAATCGAATCCAAAACGTCCTCAGCAGTCAGATTGCGGAACACTGAATTTCTCACCTCAGCCCCCGCTACGCGGAAAGCCTTGGCTGTGTCATAGTCACAGTTGGTGCCGGGGAAAGCGGGAAGGAATACGACAGGGTGCTCGATGGGGCCTCCCTTATATGAGGGTTGTTTGTATGAAGCCTTGGACTTGCCGGTAATAAGCGCTTTATGACTTGGCTTTGATACAGAAGGATATACCTTTGAGAAAGGAAGACCGGCTGACTCCATCAAATGCTCAATTGCAATCTTCTCCCCATTGATATGCAGATATCCGTCCTCTCCGTCTGTCACCTCTCCAAGATATACTGCTGAAGGGAAATCGAGAGGCTTCTCACTCTCGACAAGTATTGATCCGTAATTGTACGAGAACAATTCCTTCTCGTCTATGTTGATTTTGACGCCGAACAGATTTCCGAATGACATCTTGGCGATAGCCTCTGCCACACCTCCGAAACCGATGGAATAAGCGGATACGATGTTCTTGGCAATAATCTGAGAATGTACATATTCCCAGTTCTTCTTGAGAGCCTCGACATCTGGCATATAGTTATCCAGAGCGGTGTGCTTGACCAGATACAACTTATTGCCCTCCCACTTAAGATCGGGAGATATCACATCGTTGGCATTCACAGTAGTGATACCGAAAGCAATAAGGGTAGGAGGCACGCTGATATGCTCGAATGTGCCGCTCATTGAGTCTTTTCCTCCGATTGAAGGAAGGCCGAATCCGACCTGCATCTTGAGGGCACCGAGAAGTGCGCTGAGAGGTTTTCCCCAGCTGTGAGGATCGGATGTCATTCTTTCAAAATACTCCTGATAAGAGAATCTCATATGGGAATAATCACCACCTGCAGCCACAACCTTTGCGCAGGACTCCACAACCGAGTATGCAGCACCGTGATAAGGACTCCAAGAAGCGATAAAAGGATTGTATCCGAAGGACATCATACTTGCAGTATCAGTGTAGCCCTGTACAGGGAGCTTCTGTACTGATACCTGGGTCTCTGTATTCTGAGTCTCACCTCCGAAAGGCATAAGGACGGTTGAGCGTCCGATGGTAGAGTCGAACATCTCGATAAGGCCCTTTTGGGATGTCACATTGGGATCGTGCATCAAGTTCTCAAATTTGTCTTTGAGATTGGCCCCCGGAATATTCTGCTCGAATGGATCCTTGTCCTCAACTGCCAGAATTGTTGCCTTTGCAAAGTGACGCGCACCTGCGCTGTCGATAAAATCTCGTCTGAGATCAGCTGCAAGTTTGCCCGCATTGAACATACGCATACGACCGGAGTCTGTGACATCAGCGACATATGTCACCTCTACATTCTCACTGTTGCAATACTTTTCAAACTCCTCTCTGTCCTTCGCCTCAACCACAACTGCCATCCTTTCCTGCGACTCGCTGATGGCAAGTTCGGTAGAATTGAGGCCGGAATATTTGACCGGAACCCTGTCCAGATAAATGTCCAGACCGGGAGCAAGCTCTCCGATAGCAACACTCACACCTCCGGCTCCGAAGTCATTGGATTTCTTGATTAGACGAGTGACTTCAGGACGGCGGAACAGTCTCTGGAGCTTACGCTCCTCGGGAGCATTACCCTTTTGAACCTCGCTTCCGCAAGACTCAAGAGAGGCTTCCGTATGTTCCTTTGATGATCCTGTTGCTCCACCGATTCCGTCACGTCCGGTGCGCCCTCCCAGAAGTAGGATAACATCTCCCGCAGCGGGGCTCTCCCTACGGACATTCTCCGCCTTTACGGCGCCGACAACCGCACCCACTTCAAGACGCTTTGCCGTGTACCCCTCGTGGAATATCTCCCTGACGTGAGTGGTGGCAAGTCCTATCTGATTACCGTAGCTGGAATATCCGGATGCAGCCTTGCGGCTTATGACGCACTGAGGGAGTTTTCCCTCGAGCGTTTCATTGACAGGCTTATAAATATCACCGGCTCCGGTAACGCGCATAGCCTGATATACATAAGAACGTCCTGAAAGAGGATCTCGGATCGCGCCGCCAAGACAGGTGGAAGCACCTCCGAAAGGCTCGATCTCAGTCGGGTGGTTATGTGTCTCGTTCTTGAACTGCAGGAGCCATCTCTCTTTCTGAGAGTCAACGTCAACATCCACAAAAATGCTGCAGGCATTGTTCTCCTCGCTCTGCTCAAGATCCTCCAAAAGGCCTTTTTTGCGCAGATACCTTGCGCCTATCGTCGCAAGCTCCATCAAACAGAGGCTCTTGCCTTCTCGTCCGAGTTCCTTGCGGATTGAATGGAATTCTCCGAGTTCGGACTCAATTTCAGATTTAATGAAAGAATCATCGACTTTGATTTCCTCAAGCTCTGTAGTGAATGTCGTGTGACGGCAATGGTCACTCCAATAGGTATCAAGAATACGCAATTCCGTCTCACTTGGGTCACGCCCCTCTCCCTTGAAATAATTCACCACCTCCCGGAGATCATCGGTATTCATTGCAAGACCCCAGCTTGAGCAGAAGCCCTTGAAATCCTCCTCCTTCATATCGACAAAGCCCTCCAATGAGGCCAGAGGCTTTACATCGGCCTTCTCCGCGGGAGCAAGTTTACTGAGATCCTTCTGTCTGGATTCCACTGCATTGATATAATAGTGGCGTACCGATGAGAGGTCCTTTTCTGTCATATCATCATCAAAGATGATAAGTCTTGAACTGCGGATCTGAACATCAGCGGACGGATCCAGAAGATGGACACAGTCAACGGCTGAGGACGCTCTCTGGTCAAACTGCCCGGGGATATACTCCACTGCAAGATATTTCTTGCCTTCTAGGCTGCACTCGAGACTTACCTTGTCGGTAACCTTCTCACCGAAGACAGTGTACTTGCACTTTTCTACAAGATCCTCGGTAAAACCGAAGAGATCATATACATTGAGGAGTCTGAGCTCCCTGATTGACAACGAGAGATTTTCATTGAGTTCTTTGCGGAGGCTGTCGGCCTCCACCTGAAACTCGGAATACTTTTCAACGAATATTCGATAATTCTTCATAACAATTTTAAAGTTCAGTCTGAAGGACTTTTTCAGCTTGATTCTTACGATATTCCGCCAATTTGGCCGCAAGAGGCTTGTCCTGAAGAGCGAAGATTGCTATTGCATACAATGCAGCATTCTTTGCGCCATTGATTGCCATTGTGGCAACAGGAATGCCGGAGGGCATCTGGACAATGGAAAGAAGCGAGTCCATACCATTGAGGGCTGCACTCTTTATAGGAATACCGATTACTGGAAGAGTTGTCATTGCGGCTGCCATTCCGGGAAGATGGGCGGCACCGCCGGCACCTGCAATCACGATGTCCACCCCACGTTGAGGAGCGGACTGCATATACTCACAAAAGTAAGCAGGGGTACGATGTGCGCTAATGACCTTCTTTTCATACTCCACACCAAACTCATCAAGTATGGCACAAGCGCCCGACATTACTTCCCAGTCGCTTTTGGAGCCCATTATTATGCTGACTTTCATATTATTCAGCAAAGAAAAGCTTAGAAAGCGTCATAGGATCGATGTACTTGCCGTCCTTATAAACGCGCATATTACCGGAAGCTATCTCGTCAATGAGCATTACCTTTCCGTCAGCATCGTAACCGAACTCGAACTTAATGTCATAGAGTACAAGACCCTTGGCTTTGAGGTCATCGGCTACAATCTGAGTGATTTTCTTGGTCATCTCAGCGATGTCGTCATACTGCTGTGCAGACATTACGCCCAGAACGATAAGGCCGTCCTTTGTTACAAGGGGATCACCCTTCTCATCATTCTTGAATGTTGTCTCAACATATGCGGGAAGATCAGCTCCCTCCTGAACATAGTCGCTGTAACGGCGGAAGAAGCTTCCGACGGCCTTGTGACGGCAGATAACCTCAAGACCCTTTCCGAATACCTTGGCAGGAAGAACTTCCATTGTCGTATCCTTGAGATTTGCGTTCACATAATGAGTCTTGATTCCGGCGGCATTGATTTTCTCAAAGAAATAGATGGACATACGCAGATTAACATCACCTACACCCTCTATCGTCAGACCTACGGAGTTCTCACCCGGATCGAACACACCATCCTTTCCGGTGCAGTCATCCTTGAACTTAAGAAGATAATTTCCATTCTCAAGAGCGAATACGTCTTTGGTTTTTCCTGTGTAAACTTTATTCATGGCAGTAATTTGTTATGGTTTCTATCAATTGATTCTTACTTAACTTTAGTATCACAATACCAGCATCTCAATGAGCCGTCATCGCTGCGACGGAAGCGGTTGGGCGCTTTCTCGTTGTTGCAGATGCACTTGGGATTGGAGCAATGTATGGTGTCATCCTCAATGGAGTCCTCCTGTTTGAGCATCGGATGCCCGGGGTCGTCTTTCCACTCGATGAGTTTGGTTATGAGAGCCATCCTGACAAACTTTCCATTCTCAACCTGACGGAAATATGCAGCTCTGGGATCATCATCGACCTCAGTCAGGATTTCATTGACTCTGGGAAGAGGATGAAGGACCGCCATCTTTTCCTTTGCAAGAGACATACGGCGCGCATCCAGAACAAAACTGTCCTTCACTCTGTCAAACTCGTCTTCGTCAAGGAATCTCTCCTTCTGGACTCTTGTCATATAAAGGACATCGAGCTCGGGGAGCACTTCCTCCATAGTTCTGACCTCCTTATAATTGATACCCATCTTGTCGCAAACGTCATTCTTGATGTAATCAGGGAGCCTGAGCTCATCGGGAGCAATCAGCACTACCTTGATGTCCTGATAGCGAGAGAGCGCCTTTATCAACGAATGTACTGTACGTCCGAAACGAAGGTCACCGCAGAATCCGATGGTGATGCCGTCAATATGCCCCAATTCTCTCTTTATAGTGAGAAGGTCAGTCAATGTCTGGGTAGGATGGCTGTGGCTTCCGTCACCGGCATTGATGATAGGAACTTTGGAAACTTCAGATGCATAGAGCTGAGCACCTTCAATATGATGCCTCATTGCAATGACATCGGCAAAACAACCGACCACACGTACGGTATCCTGCACGGTCTCTCCCTTGCTGACAGAGGTATTCTTTGCATCAGAGAAGCCAAGAACATTGCCTCCCAGTTCCATCATTGCAGACGTGAAGCTCAGTCGTGTCCTTGTACTGGGCTCATAGAAGAGTGTGGCAAGCTTGCGGTGAGCCAGCCTGTCCCAATATTTCTCTCGATTGAGAATGATATCCTGGGCAAGTTCGATGACCTGATCGGTCTCTTCTTTTGAAAAATCAACGGGATCTATGAGATGTTTCATAATATTGTGTGAATTTACTTGTTTATCCAGGATTCGTCAGAAGGATTGTCACGGAACTGAAGTATTCTCTCTTTCCATTCGGGTGCTATGTAACCATCCTGTGCGGCCACCTCCACTAGGGCATCGAGATTGCTGAGGGAATGGTTCTCAGTATTTGCGGCAGCAATCCTGTCAAGTCCCTTCTTCATCCCGTAGGTAAAGATGCTCACGATTCCAAGCACATCGGCCCCTTCCTCTCTGAGAGCTTCAACAACTTCAATCGCACTGCCTCCAGTTGAAATCAAGTCCTCGACAACCACAACCTTTGTCCCCTTTTCCATCTTTCCTTCAATACGGTTGGTGCGACCGTGAGTCTTGGCCTCACCGCGTACATATCCCATAGGAAGGTTCAATATTGTGGCCACGATGGCAGCGTGAGCTATTCCGGCTGTGGATGTTCCCATCACCATCTCACACTGAGGATAATATTCCTTTATCAGCGAAGCCAGTCCGTCTTCTATCTTCTCCCTCACGGAAGGAGCAGAAAGAGTCAGTCTGTTGTCACAGTAAATAGGGCTCTTGATACCGCTGGCCCAAGTGAACGGTTCTTCGGGACGAAGAAACACAGCCTCGATTGAGAGAAGCTCTCTGGCGATTTTCTTTTCCATAGGTACTATATATTCAAAAATCCTTTACAACATTTCAAATAAGCCTCTACAGGATCCTGTGCGGCTGTTACGGGACGACCTACGACAATATAGTCAGATCCTATCTCGCGGGCCTTCTCAGGTGTGGTGATGCGTACCTGATCGTCAGCTGCCGAATCAGCGAAACGGATGCCCGGGGTCACAGCCATAAATGACTGCCCGCAGGCCTGCTTTACCATACCGGCTTCAAGGGGAGAACAGACTACTCCGTCAAGTCCAGCCTCCTTGGAGTTGAGGGCATACTTTACGATTGTATCCTGAATGCTTGCATTGATGAGAAGCTCATCTCTCATACGATCCTGACTTGTGGATGTGAGCTGAGTAACGGCTATTAGAAGCGGCCTTGTCCCGTCGGGCCTTGTCAAGCCTTCCAGAGCGGCCTTCATCATATCAATGGTCCCGGCAGCGTGGACATTGCACATATCCACATCCAGAGAGGATAAAACCTTCATAGCCTTCTTTACGGTATTGGGAATGTCGTGGAGCTTGAGATCGAGAAAAATCTTGTGACCTCTCTCTTTTATATCCCTTACTATCTGAGGGCCTTCACTATAGAAAAGCTCCATACCGATCTTCACAAATGGTTTGCGCGTGGCAGCAAACTTGTCAAGGAAGGTCATTGTGGCCTCCCTGCTGCTGAAATCACACGCAACGATTACATCTTTTGCCATATACTCAGTGTATTATTCCAATTATCTCGTTAATGTCTTCAATCCCCAGCTTCTCCATCAATGAAGGCAGCTCGCTCACAATCTCTTGACAGACGCGTGGATTGCGAAGATTCTCCGCCCCCACCTGTACTGTCTTTGCCCCGGCCATCATCATTTCAATCACATCCTGTGCGCAAGAAACTCCTCCGCACCCCATAACCGGAATGCTGCAAGCTCCGGCAACCTGCCAGACCATCCTAAGAGCAATGGGGAAAACAGCTCTGCCTGAAAAACCTCCGACCTTGTTTGCGACAACAGGCTTGCGGCGGAATATGTCAATACGCATCCCCAGGAAGGTATTCACCAATGTAAGCCCATCCGCACCGGCATCCTCACAAGCGCGTGCGATGGAGACGATATCCGTCACGTTGGGGCTGAGCTTAATGAACACAGGCTTTTTGCAAACCTTTCTGACTTCCGATGCCACCTGAGCGGCCGACTGCGCAGAAGTTCCGAATGCCATCCCCCCATTGTGCACATTGGGGCAGGAGATATTGACCTCAATGATGTCAACCCCTTCGCATTCATCAGCCTTGGCGCAGCAAGCAACGTACTCATCCAAAGAGAATCCGCTGATATTGGCAATGACGACGTTGTTGTAAATCTTGCGCAGAGCGGGGACTTTCTCGCTGACAAGAGCATCGATACCGGGATTCTGGAGTCCCACGGAATTGATCATTCCGGCTGCACATTCAGCAATGCGCGGTGTAGGATTGCCATATCTGGCATTGAGAGTGGTGCCTTTGAGTGATATGCCGCCAAGGGTATTGAGATCCATACTGTCAGCCAGTTCAAGTCCGAAACCGAAAGTTCCGCTCGCAGGTATGACAGGGTTCTTGAAATCCACCCCGCACATATTGACACTCAAGTTTCTTACCATATGATGTCCTCCTTATTGAAAACGGGGCCGTCCTTGCAGACTCTGCGCGGACCTTGCGCCGTATTGATCGAGCATCCGTAGCAATATCCGGCTCCGCATCCCATCCTCTCCTCAAGGCTTGCCTGTCCGGGAAGGGGCAGAGTCGTGCAAACTGCTTTCATCATCACCAGAGGGCCGCAAGTGTAGAAGAAGTCAAAGCGGGAAAGGTCCAGAGTATTGATTACGTCTGTAACAAATCCTTTTGTCCCGACAGACCCATCTGCCGTAGAAATATACACCTGCGCTCCGAAAGAGCGGAATGAGTCGGCCAGAATGATTTCGTCCTCTTTGTTGAAGCCCATTATGACAGTGACTTTTTTGCCTTCGCCCCAAAGCGCCTTGCACAAAGGAAGGAGTGGCGCAACGCCGAGGCCGCCTCCCACAAGCAGAGCGGACTTCTTGCTGGACGAACTGTCAAATCCGCGTCCCAGACCTGTCATAACATCAAGTGTCTGTCCGGGAACAAGACGAGACATAGCCTCTGTCCCGGCTCCAACTGTCTTATAGTAAAGGGTTATCCGTCCGGGGGCACTTTCGCAGACGGAAATCGGCCTTCTGAGGTAGAATCCGTCAAGGGCGATGTTGACAAATTCAGCCTCATTGCTGAATCCGGGATCACCCGCTGAAAGGACGATGCGGAATGTCTTGTCCGCAACCGGCACATTCTCTATGACAGTGAAGATTGTCATATCCATAACGATACAAATTTAGCAACAATTGGAGAAGAATGAAAAGAAAGTTACTTTTGTAACGTTTAAAGTTGAAAACTTTTTTGTTATGAACAATCAGACACTGATAAAGGGGGGACGCCTGTATAAAAACGGGGCCATTTTCCTTTCCGACATACTCATCGAAGGCGACACAATCAAAGAAATAGCTCCCGATATCCCCCTCCCCACGGGAGCAAAGCTCATCGACGCGGATGGGCTCCTGGTCAGTTATGGATTTGCAGACCTGCACGTTCATTTCCGCGAGCCCGGTTACTCCTCGAAAGAGACAATAAAGACCGGCAGTATGGCCGCAGCCCACGGAGGCTACACCCTTGCCTGCCCAATGCCCAACCTCGACCCGGTACCGGACAGCATGGACAATCTCAGGCAGGAGTTGGATATCATCAAAAGAGACGCGGTGATCGACGTTCTCCCCTACGCATCCATAACCCTCGGGCGCAGAGGAGAAGAGCTTGTGGATATGAAGGCTCTCAAGAACTTCTGCGCAGGTTTTTCGGATGACGGAAGCGGAGTCCAGAGCAAGGAGATGATGCTCAAGGCAATGATGACCGCCGCAAAGGAGAATTGCATAATTGCAGCCCACTGCGAAGACAACACCCTGCTTCGCGGAGGATACATCCACGACGGCAAATACTGCCGAGAACACGGACACAAGGGAATATGCTCCGAGAGCGAATGGGGTCAGATAGCCAGGGACATTGAGCTGAGTGAGCAAACTCTCTGCCGCTATCACGTTTGCCATATCTCCACAAAAGAAAGCGTCGAGCTCATCAGGCAGGCCAAGGCAAGAGGCGTAAAGGTCACTTGCGAGACAGGTCCGCATTATCTGGCTCTTTGTGACGATAATCTGCAGGAGGACGGAAGATTCAAGATGAATCCGCCGCTAAGAAGCGCCGAAGACAGGGATGCTCTTATCCAGGGATTGAAAGACGGCACTATTGATGTGATAGCCACTGATCACGCACCACATACGCAAGGACAGAAAGCGAAAGGTCTGGAAGGCAGTGCAATGGGCATCACTGGACTGGAGACGGCCTTTCCTGTCCTCTACACCACACTTGTCAAAAGCGGAAAGATCAGTCTTGAAAGGATTCTCGAAGCTCTCAGTGAGGCACCCAGACGTATCTTCGGTCTGAGCGGGTCAATGGAAGTGGGACAGAAAGCAGACCTCACAATCATAGACACACAGGCCCAATACACAATCGACAGCAGTACATTCCTGTCGATGGGTCATTCCACTCCGTTTGAAGGAATGAAAGTCAGCGGAAAAGTCATAAAGACTTTATACAGAGGTCAAGAAATCTGGTCAGAAAAATAAACCTCGGAGCGTCGATATTAGTTATGAAGTCAAAATAAGTGGCCTTCTGGACCTCTTCCGACGTGTGGATATCACTAAGCACACGGCAGTTGATAAAAGGTACGCCATAGTAGTGACACACTTGAGCCAGAGCCCCGGACTCCATATCGGCAGCAAGGACATCGGGATACAGACTACGTATCCTGTTATCTTCTTCAATACTGATAAAGAACTGATCACCCGAACAGATCAAGCCGGTATATGTCTTTCTCTGCTTGACCTTATTCATTTCCTCAATTGCCTGAGGGACAAGAGAAAGAAGCTTGGGATCGGCATCAAATCTCTGAGGGAAGGATTCTACCTTTCCCATTTCGATTCCAGGACCGCACCACACGTCGTGATATGCCACCTGACTGGCAATGACCAGATCCCCCGTGGACATTCCTTCCACCATTCCACCTGCAACACCGGTATTGATGATGCAGTCGGGTTTCTGCTGAAGGATCAGCTCGGTCGCACACCTGGCAGCGTTAACCTTACCTATCCCGCTCTTGCGTACTATAATATCGCCCGGCATACCGGCAATAGCCTTTATCAAAGGCTCATATTCGGCATCCATAGCCACTATTACGGCAATCTTACTCATCTTTCGCGTATTATTTTGTGATTTTCAATACGATATACAATCTCACACTCATCAGCGAGAGATTTGTGATGGGTCACGATAAGCAAAGTCTTTCCCTTTTTCATCTCCCGGATGGAATCGATGACAGCCATTTCAGTCTCCATATCCAATGCAGCAGTAGCTTCGTCCATCACAAGAAGCTCGAAGTCTTTGTAAAGGGCTCTTGCAAGGCCGAGCCTCTGCTTCTGTCCTCCGGATATCACCTGCCCTTTGAAACCGAGCAAAGTGTCAAGTCCATCAGGCATCGCCAGGACCTCATCATATACTTTTGCGCACTTCAAGCAATCTATTATTCTTTGTTCGTCGGCATCGTAGGGCGAAGCCATAAACGACACCACGTCACGTACGGTATTGCTCCCGACAGCTATCACCTGAGGAATGTAACTGATGATACTTCCAAGGTCGCATACACACTCTCCTTGTGCATCTGAGCCAGACACAATATCATAGTCATCGTACATAATGGCTCCGCTCTGAGGCTTGAGAAGCCCCACCACCAGATCCAGAAGCGTGGTCTTTCCCTCTCCGGTCTGTCCGACCACAGCGACAGTCTTTCCGGCAGGCACTTCCATTTCCGCATTCTCAAAAATAGGACGTCCCTCAGAATACGCAAAACTCAGATTGCTGATTTTCAAGCCTCCACGCAGGCTGATCTCTTTCTTTCGCTTCTTTTCCGAACTCAAGGCAGAGTGACGGATAGCCTCAAAGCTCTGGAGATTCTCAATTGTCGATATGCAAGCTTTTCTTGAGAAGCTGATTTGATTCAGTCCATTGATTACCCCGAGTGCCATAGGTATCATCTTGATGACGATAGTCACAAGCACAACAAGAGAGGGCATCAATTCTGAAAGCTCCACATCAAGAGACAGGACAAGGAGCAAAAGGAAAAAGACGGCCGCCTGTATCATACTTTGCAGGAAGGGCCCCATCATTGACGAGAGAACAGAATATTTTTGCTGGACATCACTGTATTGCAATGCGACATCGGCGAATTTGTCCTCCAGGCGGACTCTGCGACTGTCGATATTGACTTCCTTGTATGCGTAGAAGGAGGATCCTGTCATACCTATCAGGCCCATCTCCAGCTTTCTCATACTCTCCCCCAGAACAAATGTCCTATTATGGTTCAAGAAATGTATTGCAAGAATAACAGCCAGATAGACCGCTCCACAAAGAATCCCCAGCCACCCGGCAGTGTATATTAGGATAAAAAGATAGCCGGCGAATGCGAACAAGTTTGACGCTATCCTCTCTACCGTGGAAAGAACTCCCATCGTAGCATTCACATCCGACCTGACACATGTCACCGTTTCTCCTGCGTTTCTTTTGTTATGTTCCGGAAGGGATTCTTCAAGAATAAGGGAATAGACCTTTGAGGAGAGTTTCTGTATGCTCGAGCATCTCCATTTATTCTGAAGATGCACAAGACGGAGGTCATAGACTGCCTTCAGGCACATCAACACGCCCAATACTATTATTGCCGTCACTGTCCTTGGCTCAGCATATCCCTTTGCGGATATGCTCTTCAGAATGGGCAGCAGCATAGAAACGCTGAAGATATCGAAAGCGACACTGAAAAGATTCAATGTGCCGTGCAGGAAGTAGTGTCTGCGCTCGTTTTTTTCAAGCAAAGCCAGTATCCCTGTAAATAGTTCTTTTGCGTTCATAGCTGCAAAGATAGTGTTTTTCATTTACGTTTTTGTATGTAAATTTGCAGCCGAAACAACAAAGAATGAATATGAAAAGAATCTTAACCATCATTGCTGCGGCCGTTGCCGCGCTTTCACTCAGCTCCTGCACTACAGAAGAGGACTATGTTTACATCATCGCTGACTCTGTCGAATCATACACATTAGTAGGTACCGATGATGACGATGCGTATCAGGTAGTTAAAGAATTTACGCAGGCTGTCATTGCATTTGAAAAGAAGTATGCGTCAGATTGGCAATGGAAGGTAGTCATTAAGAATAACAAGTCCGGCAATGCTGACAGTAATGCTCTCGAGAAATACAACAAATATAAAAGCGAGTTTGCTGCAATAATAGAGACTTATCAGGCAAAGCTCGATGCCTGTTCGGCCCAATATGCGCAGTTCGAAGAGACTCTCGGTTTCAAATTGACAAAAGTAAACGGAGGTGGCTATTCGGTTATGGCCAATGAACTGTTCGGCATTTCGTACAATTATGATAAGTGCGAGTAGGCCATAGCCTCCCGAATCCTTATTTAGTAAATCTCTAAGAATAACTTAAAATACATCCACAATTGAGGGTGACATCCTGTGAATACAGTGATGCCACCCTCTTGAATTAGAAGTTGGT
>DCIC01000065.1:0-225 GCA_002315825.1 Bacteroidales bacterium UBA1736
ATGGCTGTCAGCACAAGCATATTGAATATTAACAATATCCGTATTGCGTATCGCTCCATTAATATACAGGATTTCTAAAAACCGGAGTAATTGGATAATCAACTGGACAAATAGCACCTACAATAATTTCATTCACACCAATCTTCATTTCATTCACACCAATCTTCATTTCATCCACACCAATCTTCATTTCATCAGCGCCAATCTTCATTTCATCAGCACCAA
>DCIC01000065.1:297-20972 GCA_002315825.1 Bacteroidales bacterium UBA1736
CGATCTTATATTGAGTATCGCCGACACCCATCATATTATCAATATAGAATGCCTTCATCAGAGTTGTATCAGAAAGAGCCTTGAATCCTTCAACAGCCATTTTTGCATCAAGAACAACACCCTGCTCCTTCCAATAATTCAACTCGGCCTCATTGCCATTGAGCTTTGCATTTCCAGTGCAATAATTTGCCCAAAGATCACGGGAAAGAGCCAAATCCCTATTGTCATCAACTGACTTACCCTCAAGGTATGAATCGACTGCAGCAACATACTGCTTCGCAACCTGAAGCTGACGGTCAACCATCATATAGGCGATAGAAAGATTCTGTGCAGCCTGCTCATATTCGTTGGCACAATTGTTCTTCGCGCCCTGAAGCATATCACTGAATGCCTTGCTTGCATCCCTGCCTGCTGCAACAGCATTGTCAGAAAGACGCTGAACTGTCTTCAATGTTTCGATCTCATCACTGAGCTCAGCTGTTCCCTCTGCTGCTGCCGCCGCAATATCAACCAGTTTTGAGAACTCCGCCATTCTGGAATTGATAACGACAAGGGAAACAATAGCTTGCTTGCGCGCTGTGCTGTCATTCATAATCTTCTCCTGGAATGCACTCATAGCAGGACTTACAACAGACTTGCTATACTTTGACACCTTGGAGATATTGCCGGCACCTACTCCTGATGTATTCGGGATACCCACAAAAGCTCCGAGAACATAAGCAGCCACAACTGCAACTAAAAGAATCGTGATGTTTTTTGTCTTCGTTTTCATACTATTAAATTTTTAATTTTTCTTTTTTTACTTGGAAATTGTAACATTCCATTCCTGTCCATCCTCGTCAATCATTTTGTAACGGAGTGTATCGGCCTGCATCTGAGTGGCGTTCTCAATTGAGGCTCGATCCTGAGTCCTCAACCTTGACAGAGCGGAGACATTTCCTCGCGCGATATCGCCCGATGTTGTCAAAGTCTCCTGAGTCCCAAACGCCGTCCCGAATACAAATCCAACGAGCAACCCCGTAAGGACTCCGATCGTGACGTTGATTTTTGTTTTTGACATTTTCATTGTTAATAATTTTCGTTTGTCTGCTGCAAAAGTATGGACCGACAGCGTGTAAAAAAAGAGCAAAAACGAGAAAATTCCGGGAATTGCACGAATACTACAACTTTTTTCTGTATTCAGAGGGGGAAACTCCCTTGATTTTCGCAAAATTTCTATAATAAGTACTTGGATTGGTATATCCGGATGACTCGGCAATATCCAAAAGGCTAAGAGAGGAATCTTGCATCAAGCTAACCGAATAATCCACCCGCAAGCGGTTTACAAAGTTAAGAAAGGTTTCTTTATATTGAAAACGTATATAATCCGCCACATATTTGGAATTGACCTGGACTTTGGATGACAGTCCGAGCAGATCGATATCAGGATCAAGAAAGAACCGTTCTGCAACCAGAGACTCCAATCTGCTAGCAATGACTTCGTATGCCAGAGGAACGGCAGCCTTCGACTCTGCCTCCTGACGGGCAATATTCACTCCAAGCTCCTCTGCAGTAAACTCCACTCGGCATACAAAAAAGGCTGTTACTGAATAGAAGAGAGCGAAAATGGCGGTCTGAAGAAGGTGAAACCAATTATCCCCCGAAATAGATGGGAAGAAACAGATTCCGACAAACAGAACGAAACGCACTGCAACAAGGGAAAAGATTATCAGTATCTTTTCGGAAGACTTCCCTTTAAGATTGGAGAAGTAGCATTCAAGTAATTTGTTATACCGCTTTAGGCTGACAAAGCAGAAAATCTGGACAAAAAGCTGTTCAATGAGGAAGAACAGGAACGCGGCATTGTCAAGTGAAAGCATCACGGACGTTCCTAAGCCTATGTCATTGCCCAATGACATCCGCCCGCTGATAATCCACTGAAATTCATTGCGACTGCCAACAGGAATGGCAGGAATAAGAAACAGATAAATGATGGCAAATGCAGCCACCGCCTCAAGCATCCAGAAATCTTTTTTTCTGACTCCATCCTCCTTCAGAAGGAAAAGGCTCGCAAGATAATAAAAGAACGGGCTGAGCAGCATCAATAGGACATACAAAAGATATATGACAGAGTTGAACTGCCCGCTCCCTTCTCTCAATACACCTGTCAAAAGGAGGAAAAGGCCCTCGAAAACCAAAGTAAATCCCATATACTTATGGAATCTCCTCAGGTTCGGGCCAAAGGTAAATATGCCACCTCCGGCAAGAACTGCCACTACTGCAGGTATGAAAAACCAGTATGCCACTAATAACTAACCTATTTGTCACAGGACAAAATTCCGTTAAATATAGGAATTATTATCTCAAATCTTTGCAAAAACACGTATATTTGCTGAAATGGGTAAAATTTTGACCAAAAAATTTGTAGTTCTTTCTACATTATTCTGCGTCTGCATAATCGCGTCCAACCTCTTCGAGACAAAAATCTTTGAAGCCGGGAAGCTGACTCTGACAGGAGGATTCCTGATTTTTCCCATTTCATATATCATCAATGACTGTATCACTGAGGTCTATGGATTGAAACCGGCACGCTTTGTGATCTGGACGGCATTCACAATGAATGCATTTTTCGTATTCTTCGCTCAATTGGTCCGTGTCTTGCCCGGAGCCTCATTCTGGGATGGACAGGAGCATTTCAACTACATTTTTTCCGCTGACCTCAGAATTACTCTGGCCTCTATGCTCGCCTTTCTGGCCGGATCAATGCTGAACGCAAGAGTAATGGACCTGATGAGGGACAGAGATGGAGATAGACATTTCGGATGGAGGGCGATATTGTCCTCTCTGGCAGGAGAGTCCGTTGACTCACTGATATTTTTCCCAATTGCATTCTTCGGCATCGGAGCAAAGAATATCCTTCTGTTGATGATTACTCAGATTATTCTCAAGACACTCTACGAGGTTATCATCCTTCCGTTGACGAGCCTTTTTGTCAAGAAATTAAAACAATTAGAATCATAACAATATGAAACACTTATCATTTTTTGCCGCCATCGGCCTATTTGCAGCCGTTTGCTCCTGCAGCCCGCTGAGAATCGTTTTGGACTCTACCGCTGAGAACAAAGAAAGAACAGTGCTCACAAGTAACGCATCTCTATTCCGCGCAGACAGAGGGCATATCTATGCAGCAATGGGATCAAGGATAATCCAGAAAGATACTATCATAGCCATTCTCCTCACCTACGATGAGAATACTGACCACGGAGTTTTTGATCTCGGCAATCGTTTGATGGTCCGCCTGGGAGACAACTCCGAAATATTCCTCGAAAACGTTTATGACAAGGAATTTGACAGTCATACTGAGACAAATACGACTACAGTTCCCCAACACAATTTAGGCTTCGCCTATACGTACAGTCCCTTTACAGATATGGTATATGTCGAGCCTTATACCATATCAACTATGGTACAGAGGACATACACGACACATACCACCAACTCTTATGCACTTTACCTTGTGACAAAAGAGCAATTGTTTGACATTATGAATAAAGGCATTGTCAAGCTACGCGTTGAAATCGAGGACAGAGAGCTTGATATGCCCAATCCAGAAAGAGCTTCTGAGATCTTGTATGAACTGGGGTCTTGTCTCTACGATAGAGTTGTAGCAGGAGTTGTACGCACTGATTTTTAATTGACCGTTCATGAAAAGCACAAGCATAATGGCGTTAATTTCAGGGGCGGTTCTATGCCTCACAGGAGCCTGCAAGGAAGAGAAGCAGGATTTCAAATACACGGTGGACGAGTTTGCCGACATCAAAGTTATAAGATATACAGTCCCGGGGTGGGATGAGCTGTCCCTTCAGCAGAAAGAATACGCCTACCATCTAAGCGAAGCGGCAAAATGGGGATGGAACATATTGTGGGATCAGAATTGCAAATACAACATCAGACTCAGAAAAGCCCTTTCCGCCATTCTGGAGAACTATACCGGAGACAGAAATACTGAAGAGTTCAAAGCATTTACAGAATACGCCAAAAGGGTGTACTTCAGTAATGGTATCCATCACCACTACTCCGAAGACAAGTTCTTCCCCGAGTGCAGCCAGGATTACTTCAAAAGCCTGCTCAAAGCTGTAGGCAAAGAAGATGAGGCGGATTTTCTTACAGACTATTGCTTCAATCCTTCGCTTTTCCCTCAGAGACGCAGCACCTCTCCCGACGGAGACATTGTCGCACTGTCCGCAGTCAACTTCTATGAAGGTGTAACGCGCAAAGAGGTGGAAGAATATTATGCATCCATTACCGTGAAGGATGACCCAACTCCCATTTCTTATGGCCTCAACTCTAAGGTCGTCAAAGAAGATGGAAAAGTTGTGGAGAAATTCTGGAAAGTTGACGGAATCTATAGCGAGGAAATCACCAGAATATGTCAGGAATTAGAGAAAGCGGCAGCTGTCGCAGAAAATGACATCCAGAAAAAAGAGCTCGCGCTTTTGATTGAATACTACCGGACAGGTGATCTTCGCATCTGGGATGAATTCAACATCGAATGGGTCAAGGACAGCTTGGGTATCATTGATTTCGTCAACGGCTTTATCGAGGACTACAATGACCCTCTTGGCAGGAAAGGTGCCTGGGAAGGCCACGTCAACATTAAAGACGTCAAAGCATCTGAAAGAACTGTGGTTCTGAGCGAGAATGCTCAATGGTTTGAGGACAACGCCCCGATAGATCCAAGGTTCAAGAAGAGCGAGGTCAAGGGCGTGACAGCCAAGGTCATTGATGCAATCTGCCTGAGCGGAGATGCATACCCCGCTACCCCTATCGGGATCAACCTTCCCAATGCCGACTGGATCCGTCGCGACCACGGATCCAAGAGTGTCACCATTGCAAATATCACTCACGCCTATGATTTCAGCGCCCAGGAACAGCCCCAAAGCACCCTGACAGAGTTTGCATTCAGTCAGGAAGAGATTGATCTGGACAAGAAATACGGATCGATTGCAGGGGAAATCCACACAGACCTCCACGAGTGTCTGGGACACGGTTCAGGGCAACTTCTCCCCGGTGTTTCAACTACTGCGATGGGAGAATTCTCTTCAACACTCGAGGAATCCAGAGCTGACTTGTTCGGGCTTTATTTCGCCGCAGACCCCAAGCTCGTAGATCTTGGCATTTTGCCGGATAAAGATGCATACAAGGCAGAATACGCCAGTTTCATCCGCAACGGCCTTATGGTCCAGTTCAATAGAGTCGAGCTTGGACGCCCCAATACAGAAGCACATATGCAAGACCGCAAGCTCATTGCCCAATGGGTGTATGAAAAAGGCAAATCAGCCAACGTGATAGAAAAAAAGGAACGTGACTCAAAGACATTCTTTGTCATCAACGATTACGAAGCTCTCAGAGGACTCTTCGGTGAGCTTCTCGCTGAGGTTCAGAGAATCAAGAGCGAAGGCGACTATGAGGCAGGAAAATCACTGGTTGAGACTTACGCAGTCAATATCGACCCCGCTATCCACAAGGAGGTGATTGAACGCTATTCAAAACTCAATCTCAAGCCATATGGCGGTTTTATCAACCCCACAATAATTCCTGTAGAGGAAGACGGAAAGATTGTTGACTACAGATTGGAGTACCCTGACAGTTTCCTGGGGCAGATGCTCGAATACGAGAACAAGTATGGAATGTAGGCCTGAGGAGCCGCAGCAATACTAGTCTAATATAGTCTTTTACTGTGGGAATGACGAATGCCAGTCACTTTCAACATTCCCTCCCGATTGAGATGGCGAGTTTTGAACTTCGCCATCTTTTGGTCCATCCAATTGAGTCGTATGTACGGGCTCGGAATGCAAAAGAATCTGTTCAATATCCTTGGGGGACCATTTGACCTCATCCCTGGTAAATTCCGGGACATTGTATGCCTTGAAGAGTCTGAGATTCTGCTCGGGATCTTCCTGAGGGAGAATAAAAGGTTTGTGAGCCCTTCCATCCTTGTCAAAATAGGTCAAGTACAAGCGGGTATATGCCCCGTCATCACGCCGCGTGGTGAACACTATCCAACGGGAATTGGATGACCAGGCCTTGAAACTGTCGGCGTCATCTGAATTGACCTCATCAAGAGGGCGAGTCTGTCCCGTCGTCAGGTCAGTCAAATACAGATCAGCCGAATCGTGCCAGATATGGAACGAACCATAGCTTCCAACTCCGCTGAGCAAATATTTCCCGTCCGGGGAAGGGCGGGGAGTCACTGCGCTGAGACTGTCCAATGCAGCGTCAAACACCATCTGCGGACTGCCGAATTCGCGTGTCTGCGGATCAAAAGAAACCGAACAAATGCTATAGCGTATATCACGGCACATCGGTGTCACCACTGTTTTCGAATTGGCTCCGAAAAGAGTGATATCGGCACTTGCATAATATAATGTCTTGCCGTCAGGAGCCCAATATGGGAAAGTTTCAAAGTGAAGTGAATCATTCACTATGTATTTCACCTCATCCGTTTTGACATCATACAAGACAAGATCAGATCTAAGGTCATAAGCCTCAAGACGTTGTCTGTCGCTTGAAAAGAATACTTGCACGGTAGAATTCACCGAATATGCTATCAAATCCTCACTTGGATGCCAGGAAGGATATACTGCATTGGAAATCAAATCGCCAGTCTTGAATGCAAGTTTCTTGGCCTTATCCCCATCCACAATCAGCGTTCCTCCGGATTTTTCCCTGGCGTGAAACTGAAAACGCTCAGCGCTGTAATTCTGGAACGAATGGCAATTGATGCATTGCTGATTGACAGGCTCCATAATCAGGCTATTGTTGTATAGGTCTTTCTCCTTGAAATCACTCAATCTCCTTTGGACCAGGACCAATTGTCCATAATTGGAATACCCGGGTTCGATAAGTCTGTATGTGATATATTCATCAATAGGGTCCGACGCAACAGCATTGGTAAAGTCAGCGAATCTAAGCCAACTGCCATCACGCTTGACATATACTGTGAAGGTCATCTCTCCTCCCTTATTCTCCTCAAGGGCCTTTTTCCATCGGTCAAGAGGTATGGAGACCTCAGGCCCTTTCAGGACAATGGGTTCACCCTTTCCTTGTATTTCGACCACACAAGCATCGGCCTCATTTTTAACGATGAAGTTCATCGGGGCAATATTGCAGGGAATGACAAGATCAGTATAATCCGGATAGACAATGAGTTCTTCGGCCAAGGGCTGCGCATCACGATATCCGGAAGGGACACAACAAGTCAGAGCGAAAACTGACGCCAAAATAAGTAAAAAACGTTTCATCAGTTAGACTCTATTCCATTGATAAAATAATAGTAGAACCAATATGTCTCTCCGAACCGTTCTTTGAACCACTTCACCGATTCCGGTGTTTGAAGGTCATTGGAAGAATTCAAGGCCTTTGCCAGATTGCTGAAGTTTCTCAAAATGGAAGTATGGTCCTTCAGCATAGAGGCTACCGTCGCCATCATCTCTCTGTCACCTGAAATTCCTGCGCAAAGAGCCACAGTCTGCGCAATGCCGGTTGTGATTTTTCCTTGAGGGAAGCGGTCGTAATGATCGTAGAATTTCTGCATAAACAGATATTCCCTCTTCTGAATCATCAGCATTGCCATCTGCCACTCATATAGGTATTCGTTGGTATAATTCAATTCTGAGAAATGAGAGAACATTGATTTCTCAACGGTAAGTCCAAGATCCATATCAAGACCATCAAAATCCATCAAGGGACGTAGCATAGCAAACTCCTTGTCATTATCCATTTCAGAAGGATTATTAAGGAAATTTCTGTATCTGTTCACCCATTTCCGCTCAAACCAATTCTTCGCGATTACATTGATGTATTTCTGTGCAAGCTCGAACTCTCCTGTAATCAACGCCACTTTCGCTTGGTATTTATAGAAATGAATTGATTTACAATACGACACCGACACCTCCATACTCATCCTCTCGCAAGTATTGATCATTCCGCAATAGTATAGGACAGGCGAAGAGCATATAAAGGACACCGGGACATATGCAGGCGTAGCAAGTTCTGCAGCTCCATCGGGATAGGAAAACATTTTCTCCGTAAGTTGACCCTTGTGGTAAAGGGCAAGATTTCTATATAGCACCTGGATACGGGTCGGATTCTCCGCTTTTCGCGCCAGTTTCAGGACTTTGTCCCAATCCTGAACAGACACTGCCCTCTCCATCTTCAGCACGGAATGAAAATTATAGTCCCAATTAGTACCGAATCCCACAAGCAAAAGAGCGGCAGTCAACAATGCTATTGTCAGCTTGAGACCCGCGTTCTTCAGGAAAGGCAGCCCAAGGAGAGAAACAGCTGTCAGAATAAGAGGAACAAAACATAAGAAATTGTCCACAAATTCCATATATGGAACTCCGGCAAAAAAAGCATAATGCCGGTTGATCCGGATATATATTCCATCAAGATTTGCACAAAGCATAGGCACGGCAAATCCCAGCAACACTGCTGCTGCAAGATTCGTCCAGACATTCGATTTGTTCTTTATACAAACCAATACAATCAATACGGCACCGAATATTGCATACACCCCAAATAAAGGATATAAGACAGGTATCACCAGAGCCGTAAAAACGAATCCCCATCTGCACTTTTCAAAGAACTTTCTGTACAGAGCAAGAATACCCACAGAAGAAATAAACCCAAGAATCGGGGAAAAAAGCATTCCATATGTCTTCTGAAGGTAAATGGAATAATCCAATCTCGTTATGAAAAGAAGCAGGAAAAACGATGGAATATATCCCAAAAGTTCAGATAGTGAGTTCAGGGAGAAAACTTTAACATTCAAGCGATGGAGACTTAGAAGCAAGATAGCGGTCAAAGTCGCCCCGACAAGGGGATAATGACAGAACTGAGTCAGGAAGGCTCCTGCTAATGCAAGCAATCCTCCGGGCTGTTCAAAGAATTTCCACAGAAAATCCCCGTCGAAATTGAAAAGATTGTACTGCTGAAAATGATTCAGCAGATCAGCCTTGAAAATCAAAAGAAAAGCAAGGCAGAAAGCAATAAAACAAAGAGAGGATTTCCAGGACTTCATACTATTGTTAGTTTTCCTGACTCGAGAAATATTTCCACTGGAACAGGACTAGATAGAATCCGCCCACTGTCACACAGCTGTCGGCAAAATTGAACACAGGATCAAAAAAAGTAATGTGCTTCCCGGCAATATATGTATCGATTATGGGGAAATAGAACATATCCACGACCCATCCCTGCATAAACGGAGCATAGTGCCAGATCAAGCCATAGAAAAGGCAGTCCAGGATATTCCCCAAAGCGCCGGCATCTATAAGTGTCAGTCCGACAAGGACACCCGGAGGAACGTCTCCTTTCTTGCATAAATGGCCGATATACCAGGTCAGAGCCACAAAAAGGCAAATGCGGAAGAAAGTGAGAAGATATTTGCCAATCTCTCCTCCGAACGACATCCCAAATGCCATCCCGTCATTTTCAATGAAACAGATCTTGAACCATTGACCGATAACATCAAACGAATCGCCAATCGACATATTGGTCTTGACCAGGACCTTGATGACTTGGTCAAGAATGACCAGAATGACTCCCAGCAACAAGAGCCATTTACTTCTGTTCTTTCCCATAACTCAATACTACTTTCCCTTGGAGAGCATTTCTTTGGCCTCAACCGTAAGTGTAGCATGGGGCACGAGGCGGAGTCTTTCCTTGGGTATCAGCTTGCCGGTAACACGGCAGATACCATAAGTCTTGTTCTCGATTCGGGCAAGTGCAGCTTCCAGGTTCTGTATAAATTTATACTGCCTCTGAGCAAGTTGACTTGCTTCTTCTTTCGAAAGTTGGTTGGCACCGTCATCTTCTACTGTCTTGAAAGAAGGAGATGTATCCTCGATGTCATTGCTCCCGTTATGCATTACAACCTGCCTGAGGGTATCATACTCTGCCTTTGCCTTAACGAGCATCTCCTCAATGATGACTCTGAACTCAGCGAGTTCCGCGTCACTGTACCGGGTCTTTTCTTCTGCCATAGCTATTAAAAATTAGGTATTATTGTCTTTTTACTTTAATCTTTATCACGGTATCATTCCACTCGACTTCGCAAGCATCGTCGTCGGCATCAGCCAATGTCTTGAGATCAACGCTCAAGGACAATGTCTGCGATGCAACATAATCCCCGAAATGGGAAAGTGACGATTCAATCGCAGTAAAGGCTTCACCATCAGCAAATATTGTGGTATTGATACGGTCAGTAACTTCAAAATCACAGGTCTTGCGAAGATTCTGGATTGGACGGACCAGCTCTCGGGCCACGCCTTCCTCGATAAGTTCTGGCGTCAGGTTGATATCAAGTGCAACCGTGAGGCTTTCTTCAGAGGCCACGAGCCAGCCAGGCATATCTTCGGAATGAATCTCATAATCGGACTTGGTCAATACCACATCTCCACCGGGAAGGTTGAGAACAAAATCACCTTCGCACTGCTCCATCTGAGAAATCAGTTTCTGGTCCAACTCCTGAAAAGCTGCGGAAATCTCTTTCATTCTCTTCCCGTATGTCTTTCCAAGTGTCTTGAAATTGGGTTTGATCTTCTTGGTTATGATACCCGTTGTGTCGTGAAGCAATTCAAGCTCCTTGACATTCACCTCCTTCAGAAGGATATCCTTGACATCCTCGATACGAGCCTGGAGTCCGCTTCCGACAACAGGGATGAGGACTCTGGACAAAGGCTTTCGTACATTGATACCGGCTTTTTTACGAAGCGCAAGAATCAATGAAGAAGCTTTCTGCGCAAATGCCATACTCTCCTCCAGATCCGAATCCACCAGAGAAGGATTGAATGTAGGCATCTTCTGGAAGTGAACAGACTCTTTTCCGCCTAGATCTCTGAACAATCTGTCCATATAGAAAGGTGCGACAGGTGCCCCCAACAACGAAATGCTCTTCAAAACCTCATAGAATGTCTGGTATGCGGACAATTTGTCGGAATCTGCGTCAGAAGTCCAGAGTCTTGTCTTATTGAGTCTGACATACCAGTTGCTTAAGTCGTCGCAGACAAAATCCTGAATAAGACGGCCGGCAGTGGTGATATCAAAATCCTCATAAGATTCAAGTGCGCCTTTTATCAATGTGTTAAGCTTGCTTATGATCCACTTGTCAAACATAGGCCTCTCACCATATGGAATGAGAGGTGCTTCGACATCAAACCCGTCAATGTTCGCATACAATGCAAATATTGAATAGCAGTTATAGAGCGTTCCGAAAAACTTGCGTCTGACCTCATCCACACCACCTTCGTCAAACTTGAGATTATCCCAGGGCTGTGCATTTGTCAGCATATACCAGCGGAGAGAGTCAGGGCCATAGGTATCCATAGCCTTGAAAGGATCCACTGCATTGCCCAGACGCTTGCTCATTTTCTCTCCCTTCTTGTCCAGAACCAGACCGTTGGAAATAACGGTCTTGAAAGCAGGAGTCCCACTAACCATTGTA
Source organism: Bacteroidales bacterium UBA1736 (assembly GCA_002315825.1). GTDB lineage: Bacteria > Bacteroidota > Bacteroidia > Bacteroidales > UBA932 > Cryptobacteroides. The sequence goes on from DCIC01000065.1 coordinate 11,786, forward strand.
TGAATGGCGTGGAGTGTATAGAACCATCCTCTGGTCTGATCCACACCCTCGGCTATGAAATCAGCGGTACATCCGAAATCGGAACTGTCCTTGCCTCTCAGTCCTGTCTGGGCGTATGGCATTGCTCCTGAATCAAACCAAACATCGATCAAGTCAGTCTCCCGGACCATTTTCTTTCCGCTTGGTGACACCAGGAAAATATTGTCAACATAAGGACGATGCAGATCAATCTTGTCATAATTGGCTTTGCTCATATCCTCTGGATCGAATCCAAGGTCTGCAAAAGGATTGGAACTCATCACTGAGGCTGCAACAGCCTTGTCAATCTCTGAAAAGAGTTCCTTGACAGAACCGATGCATATTTCTTCCCGTCCATCTTCCGTACGCCAGATAGGAAGCGGTGTTCCCCAATAACGGCTGCGACTGAGATTCCAGTCCTGAATGTTCTCGAGCCACTTTCCGAAGCGGCCGGTGCCTGTAGCCTCAGGTTTCCAGCTTATGTTTTCGTTTAGTGCCATCATCTTCTCGCGGACAGCGGAAGCCTTGATAAACCAGCTGTTGAGGGGATAATAGAGAACCGGCTTATCAGTCCTCCAGCAATGAGGATATGTATGAACGTGCTTTTCTATCCTGAAGGCTTTGTTGTTCGCCTTCAGCATCACACAGATATCAACATCAAGTGTAGGTGCGTCAGGAGCGAGGCTGCTGTCATATGCATTCTTGACATAACGGCCCGCCCACTGGGCATAGTCAGAGCTCACGCGGGAAGACACGTAAGCGGCATCGAGATCCTCGATACGACAGAATCGTCCTTGAGGATCCACCTGAGCCTGCATTGCGCCATTCTTATCGGTCACAAACAATCCGGGAACACCGGCAAGTCTTGCGACCTTGGCGTCATCGGCACCGAAGGTAGGAGCGATATGAACAATGCCGGTACCATCCTCCGTAGTCACATAGTCTCCGAGAATTACGCGGAATGCACCTTCATCAGGTCTGAACCAGGGAATCAGCTGTTCATACTCCATCCCAACCAATTCCGTACCCTTGACCGACCCGGGAAGCACCTCGTAGGGGATTTTATCCCCGAACCAGGATGACACCAGCGCCTGAGCAAGAATGTATGTTGCACTCTCCCCCGTATAAGGATTGGTGGATTTTACCTTGACATAGTCAATATTCGGGCCTACGCAGAGAGCCGTATTAGAAGGAAGAGTCCAAGGAGTCGTAGTCCACGCAAGGAAGTATAACCCGTCTTCTCCTTTAACCTTGAACTGAGCGCAGCAAGTGGTATCCTTGACATCCCTGTAGCATCCAGGCTGGTTGAGCTCGTGGGAGCTGAGGCCGGTCCCGGCGGCAGGAGAATAAGGCTGGATTGACTTTCCTTTGTAAAGATAGCCTTTCCCATAAATATCTTTCAAGAGCCACCACAGGGTCTCAATATATCTATTGTCGTAGGTAATGTATGGGTCGTCAAGATCTACCCAATAGCCGATACGCTCCGTAAGATTGCGCCACTCGGCAGTATATTTCATAACCTCCTGACGGCAGGTCTTGTTGTACTCTTCAACACTGATCTTTGTCCCGATATCCTCTTTGGTGATTCCAAGCTTTTTCTCGACACCAAGCTCCACCGGAAGACCGTGGGTGTCCCATCCTGCACGTCGGCGCACCTTATACCCCGTCTGGGTCTTATATCGGCATATCGCATCCTTGATAGACCTGGCCATCACGTGATGAATGCCGGGCATACCATTGGCAGAAGGTGGTCCTTCGAAGAATATAAACTCCGGCGCTCCTTCCCTAAGCTCGAGAGTCTTTTCAAACGCCTTTTCCTCTTTCCACTGTTCCAGTACTTCACCCGCCGTTGAAACCAGGTCAAGCCCCTTATATTCTTTGAAAGTCATAATAATTTTGATAATTTTGTATCCTACAAAGGTAAATATTTCCAGCATTTTACGCAAAAAGTATGTGCACCATAGACATTATTCTTTCGATATGCTTCATAGCTGCCCTGATACACGGAATCGTCAGCGGCTTCATCTCTCAAGCATTCTCGATTCTGTCGCTGATCCTGGGGTCTTGGCTGGCTTTTCAATTTTCCAAAACCCTGTGCGGCTATATCATTGAGTACTTACCCGGGGTTTCACCTGCCATCCTCAATGTGATTTCGTTTATCATCATTCTGACCGTTGTCCTGGTATTGTTCAGTCTTCTGGGCAAAGTGCTTTCAAAAGCCGTAAAATTTGCAATGCTGGGATGGCTTGACAAGCTGTTGGGCGCGATTCTTTCTCTAGTCAAAGCCACACTCATCATCGCTCTGCTTATCATCTTATTTACTACCCTCAACTCACAGTTCCACTTCGTCCCGGAAGAGGCACTGGCCAAATCGACATACTTCAATCCTTTGAAGGATTTCTCCTATACTGCTTTCCCCTACCTTAAAGCTTTGATATTCAAAAACTGATATGCCCAGAATTATTCTTATCGAGACTTCCACATCTCTGTGCTCCACCGCACTTGCCCAGGACGGAAAGATTATCGAATATCGAGAAAGCAACACTCCGAAATCTCAAGCTTCAATGACGGCACCTTACATTCAGGAGATGTTGTCTTCCCGAAATCTGTCAGTCAAGGACTGTGATGCAGTCTGCGTAAGTATGGGACCTGGGTCGTACACCGGGTTGAGAGTCGGTGTTTCTTCGGCAAAGGGCCTGTGCTTCGGGGCGGGAATCCCTCTTCTATCTGTCGGGACTCTCGACACTCTTGTATGGCAGGCCATTGATGAAAGTCTGATTCCTGAAGGGTGCAGATATATTGTACCTATGGTGGACGCAAGAAGGATGGAAGTTTATTCTGCAGTATTCTCCAACGCCGGAGACAGACTCAGCGAGATCACTCCGATGATAATTGACAACTGCAGCTTCGAGAAAGAACTGGGAGAAGGCGCCGTCCTCTTCATAGGAGATGGCGCAGAAAAATGCAAGGATATCATCACCTCCAAAAATGCTTTTTTTGCCCAATGTTGTCCTAAGGCATCGTCAATGATGCATCCTGCAGAAATTGAGTTCAACGAAAAACGGTTCAAAGATATCGCATACTTCGAACCGTTCTACCTTAAGCAATTTGTCGCCACTGTCAGCAGCAAGAAATTGTTCTGATTATTTCAATTTCTGATCGAGAAGTCTGGTCAGTTCAGACTCACCCTTTATAGGCTTGTCGTAAATCTCTCCATCTACAATAAGCACTTGCGCAGGCACTTTTGCAATAGCATACAGTGACAACGCAGGAGACAGATCACCAAGCCCGTCACAGACGTTGGTCCAAGGAAGCTCCTGCCCCTTGACAACGGATGCCCATTGTGTCTTGTCGGTATCGACGCATATCTGATAGATATCGAAGCCTTTGGGATGATATTTTTCGTAGAGAGGCTTCATCTTCTCGGTATTGAACATTGCCTGACCCGCCTCAGCCGTGGACCAGAAGTGGACCAATATGACTTTGCTATCCAAAGAAGCAAGCGATACTTTCTGCCCGTTGATGTCAGGCATATTCAGATCAGGGTATCCGATTCTTTCAGCTTCCTGAAGCTTGATATTGATGGCGAAGTCATTCTTTCTGACATTAGCCTCTTTTTCCAATGCGCTCAGATACTTCGAATCCGGATAATCCAGCCGGAGCGAATCACAGATATTGGAGAAAAGAAGTGCATCTGTCTGCTGGCTGAAAACTGGAACATTATCATTCAGTTTCTGAAAAAGAACCGGCACTACGGTAAGTGAATGAGCATTCGAAAGGACATAGTGAGTAGCGCTCCTATAATACTTTACGTACTCGGAATTGAGTTCCGCCTGGAGTTGTTTTGAGGCTGCCTCATCTCCCTGAGCCTTTTCAATCTTTTCACATATCGCAACGAAATTGGTAAAGAATGCAGCATAGTCATTTTCCACCTGTTGAAGCTTGAGAGACTCTTCCGATCCCTCTACGGAATAATTGCCGAGGGTGTCAGCGCTTAGCTTCACATTTTCCCCTTTGGAAAGAAGTAAGGAAGCGATCTTGGTATTACCAAAGAAAAGATAGATGAATTCGGGCTGGCCTTCTGCAACATCCACCTTGTATGTAAACGATCCGTCACGCCCTGTCTTAATTGTATCCAAGACGTTATAGACATTAACATCCAGCATTTTGACTGTCAGATCGCGCTCAGCGGCACCATTGATTATACCGGTAATCGTAGCTTTCCGGGTGCAGGACACAAGAGTGACAGCCACCAGAATCACAGAAAGTGCGGTTCTATAATTTTTCATACTCCTGATTAATAGCTTTTGCAATTGAAAGATTCTCTTCAGCACTAAATGAAAGTTTTGTCTTCCTGAAATCCATATCCCCTTCCGTCTGTAGAGGAACAAGATGAATGTGGGTGTGAGGAACCTCCATCCCAAGTACGGCAACACCCACTCTCTTGCAAGGGACAGCTGACTTCAATGCCACAGCCACCTTGCGGGCAAAGGCCCACAAACCCTCATAGGTCTTCTCATCCAAATTAAAAATATAGTCATCCTCGACATTCTTCGGGATGACTAAAGTATGGCCTTTGGCCAGAGGGTTGATATCAAGGAATGCGTAGAAATCGTCATTCTCCGCCACCTTATACGATGGAATCTCACCCTTTGCGATTCTTGTAAAAATGGTTGCCATATCGGGGACTAGATTGATATCTCCAGAATCTTGAATTTCATTATGCCGGAAGGGACCGTCGCTTCAACCGTCTCACCCTTGGAATGCCCCAGAAGAGCTTTTGCAATGGGAGTTGTAGCTGCAAGCTTTCCTGCCGCAAAATCAGCCTCGGTCTCGCCTACGATTGTGAACTCCATCACGCGCTTGGCCGTGATGTTCTCAACCTTGACTTTATTCATCATCTGGACCTTATCGGTACCCACCTGTGATTCGTCAATGATTTTTGCATTGGCGACGAGATCCTTAAGCTTTGCTATCTTGACCTCCAGAAGGCCTTGAGCATCTCTGGCAGCATCGTATTCTGCGTTCTCAGACAAATCCCCCTTTTCTCTTGCCTCTGCAATCTGCGCGGAAATAACGGGGCGCTGAGCCAAGGCTTCAGCCAAATCTTTCTTCAATTTATCCAACCCATCCTGGGTCATGTAATGAATTCCAGCCATATTCTATTATGTAACTAAAAAGGAGTCCTGCCTTTTATGACAGAACCCGAACTATGCAAATATAAGGAATTTTTGGAAAATTACTGCCTGTCATCAAATTTGGGCTTCATTATTTCCGAATAAACTATAAGTTTCTTTTTGTCTATGTTATGCATCTTCACCCTGGATGGAGATTCTTGGCTGTCATTATTTTCTTCCATCTCTGTTTTCATATCACTGACGCCTTCCTCCGGGATTGATCCGGAAAACTCGCGGACACGAGAACGGGGCATAGGGATATCAATATCGTCAAACTGGGAGTCAACCTCACCGTGAGACTGTTCTTGCTCTTTTTTCTTTTTCCCGGCAATTAAGCCGATCAAAGAAATAACAGCAAAGAGAATAGGTAAAACGACATCCATAAAATCATCCATAACGCAAGTACTATTTGACGAATGTAACACTATAGTCAGCTGGAGGGAGTGAATCTCCGCAATCAATCCTCATATCTTCATCCCGACCGACAATGCATTCCGCCTCCGAATCCTTCCCTCCGGCAGAAACAATGACCGAATATTCTCCGCTTCCGGGAATCAACTTCTCAGCCTGAGACCCCGACACAATAAAACGTCCATCTTCTTCCAGCCTGCCGTCAATCCTGTATCGGCGCCCAAGCATCTTACCCGCAGATGTCACATCACCCAGCAAGAGCGCCTCCCGAATACGAGTGGAACTTATAGCCAAATCCCCGCCGAAAATGGCAGTTTCACGTATTACCTCCACTCCGAGGGACTCGGCAACACGCGCCACTTCGTCCGCACCGCTTGAATCACAGCCCATCCTATTATCATAGCCAAGCACCAGAGCTGTCCCTCCCAATCTCCCAATGACAATCTGCTCAAGGTATTGCGCGGTAGTCATACGACTGAATGCTTCGGTAAAAGGAATAATCTCTATCCTGTCAACTCCCAATTCCCGTAAATATGAGCACTTCTCATCCAGTGTGGACAACAGGCCTAATCCTTGAGAATCTCCCGCTTTCAATATTTTTCTGGGGTGCGGCCAAAAAGTTATCACACAACTTTCAGTGCCGCGTTCTCCGGCGGCACTGACAAGCCTGTCTATCACTCTGCGGTGCCCCAGATGGACTCCATCGAAAAAGCCGGTGGCTACAACCATCTTACAAGAGCAAAGTCCTGTCTGTGAGGCAACGCCTCATTGCGAGGATACATTCTGGTCGCCACCTGATACATTCCGGCCCTCTCGGGCAGAACGGAAACCTTATACGTAGCCAGTCCATCCTTCACTTCGACCAAAGTATACTCGCTCTTTTCGCGAATATGCAATTCGCCCTTTTGGTCAGAAGTCGTAAACAACATTTCAAGACCAATATCCTCGGGATTGATCTCTCCGAGACGAAGCACAACTTCAGACTCCAGTTTGTGTGAAGCTGAAAGGCTTATGGATGACCCGGGCTGAGTATATGACACGACCTCGACTTCTCCCCAGTATCTGCGGATATTCTTCTTCCAAGCAGCAATCTCCCTGGCTGTCTTGAAATCATCAGCAACAAGAAGTGACTTTCTCTTAGCTTGAGGAATGTAATACTGATCGCAATAGTCTGTCAGCATACGATTGGTAGTAAAGTTGCAGGCAACCTGAGCGATTGTATTCTTGATATATCCTATCCAATTGTCTGAGCGGCCGGTATTCTTGTCATAGTCATAATATGCAGGAGCGATCTCATTCTCGATCAAACCATATAACGTCGCCGAATCGAGCTCATTCTGATAGTAATCGTCATCGTAGGTCCTTTCTTGAGGAAGAGCCCAGCCGGCTCCCTCCCGGTACCCTTCAACCCACCAACCGTCAAGAACAGAGAAATGCATCACACCGTTCATAGACGCCTTCTCTCCCGATGTACCTGACGCCTCCTGAGGACGGGTAGGATTATTGAGCCAGATATCGACGCCCTGAACAAGTCTCTTCGCCAGATTGATGTCATATCCCGGCACAAATACAATCTTTCCAATAAAACGGTCCTGTTTTGAAATATCCACAATCTGATGGATAAGATCCTGTCCAGCCTTGTCAGCAGGGTGTGCCTTGCCGGCAAAAATAAACTGGACGGGACGCACAGGGTTATTGACGATTGCATCCAGTCTGTCAAGATCGGAGAATAGAAGTGTGGCACGCTTATATGTCGCAAAACGTCTTGCAAAACCGATTGTCAGCACATCGTCACGGAGAGTCTGTCGGATAGTAACCACCTGTCGCGGTGAATAATGGTTACCGACGGTAGGATCCGAAAGCTTTGAATTGATTATCCGCACCAATTCTTTCTTCAAGGTCTTGCGCACATCCCATATCTCAGAATTTGAGACCTTATAAATACCTTCAAAGCACTTCTTGTCGTAGTGGTGAGTCGTAAACTCGTATCCGAAGACTTTCGCGTGGATGGCTTTCCATTCCTTTGCAGTCCAGGTGGGATAGTGAACACCGTTGGTGACATAGCTGACGTGGAGCTCCTCGGGAAGATATCCGGGATACATATTGGAGAATATGTTCTTGCTCACATCACCGTGAAGCATAGATACACCGTTAACATTCTGTGAGATATTGGCCGCAAGCTTGCTCATTGAGAACTTCTCGCTGACATTGTGTCCGTCAAGCTTACCGAGAGCCATCATTTCCTCCCAGGAAATTTTGAGCCTGCCCGGGAAATGTCCCAAATATTGTCTGAGCATTCCTTCATCAAATGCATCGTGTCCGGCAGGAACAGGTGTATGCGTAGTGAACAATGATGAGGATTTTACAACCTCGAGAGCCTCGTCAAAATTGAGGTTGTCAGTCTGGATATATTCGCTGAGGCGCTCCAGGCCGATAAACGCAGCGTGTCCCTCGTTACAATGGTAGATATTGGTGTAGATACCCATCTTGCGCAGGGCACGGATTCCTCCGATTCCGAGGAGGACTTCCTGCTTTAGACGATTCTCCCAATCGCCTCCATACAGCTGGTGAGTCACCTGACGATCCTCGGGGATGTTTGCCTCATAATCAGCATCGAGAAGGAAAAGATCGGTGCGTCCCACTGCCACCTTCCAGATACGCGCAGTCAGGTTTCTTCCCGGGAATGCTACACTCGTCGTAAGCCAATTGCCATCTTGATCCATCACAGGCTCTGCAGGTATCTTCAAGAAGTCCTGAGGATTATACTGCGCTATCTGATCACCTTGAGCGGAAAGAATCTGTGTGAAATACCCGTACCTGTAGAGCAGACCTACTGCCACAAGATTAACATTCATATCACTGGTTTCTTTCAGGTAGTCACCTGCAAGAATACCGAGACCTCCGGAATAAATCTGAAGAGAGGCGTCGAGGCCATATTCCATACAGAAATATGCAATCGACGGGTCTGTCCTATCCTTCTTGGCCGACATATACTCTTCAAAATCCTTGGTCACTCTCCTGAGAGTTGCAAGGAAAGATTCGTCCTTTGCCAACTGCTCAAACCTCTTGAGACCGACCAGGTCGAGTACAGCTCTTGGATTGTGGCCCGAATGATGCCAGATATCAGGGTCAATTGTCTTGAAAAGCCCTTTCGCTTCCTCATTCCAACACCACCAAAGATTCTTTGACAAAATTTCAAGTCCTGATAAAGAATCAGGCAAATTGCGCGACACCATCACGCTCTTCCAAGATGGATTATTCACTTCCAATCTATTATATTCCATACGTTTTTCATTCTTTCGCGAAGTTGGATCAACAACTCTCGCAGTCATTTTTTCCAAAGCCAACTGATAGGCTTCCTTATAATATTTGATCTGACGGCCCCAAAGCGCTATTGAAGCAACATCTTTTGCATTCTCTTTATAAACCTTCCGCTGCTCCTTATCCAGAGAGGCAATCTCTTCTATTCTGGATGCGACAGATGAAACCACTTCAAAATAATTGTCATCGCCCCTGTTTACAATAGCGATACCGGGATGGGACTGCTCATAATAATCCCTCACCCACTGTCCGAATCCGGC